>DSBZ01000054.1 GCA_011057175.1 Candidatus Acetothermia bacterium | reverse complement strand
CCACCGCTCCCGTACTCCCCGCGGAGAGGAACGCCTCCGCCTCCCCCCTCCCCACTGCGGCGATCCCGCGCGCGATCGAACTGCCTTCCCCCTCGTCCTGCGGGCACTCGAGGACCTCGATCGTCGGCGGAAGGTCGGGCGGGAGGTCGCGCCGTCGGGCGGCGAGGACGAGGGTGAGGGGCAGCTTCGCCGAGGCCTGGATCGCCCCCCGCGCGAGCTCGGCGGGTGGGCGGTCGGCCCCCATCACGTCCACGACGATCCGCGGTTTCACCGGTCGTGGTGCCGAGGGTGGGATTTGAACCCACACAGGCCGAAGCCCACTGCCCCCTCAAGACAGCGCGTCTGCCAATTCCGCCACCTCGGCGTGTGGCGATGGTAGCAGGATGGGGTCGTGGGCTCAACATTTGTGTCCCCGTCCGCGGGGGGGTAACGTTCCGGCATGGCCCCGCGGCGGATCGTCGCCTACTGGGGGGATCCCCTGCTCGTGGAGCGGGCCCTCGCCCGTGCCCTTGCCGCGTGGGGTCCCGCCCAGCGGGTCGTGCTGTTCGGGGACGATCCATGCCTCGATCGGCTCATCGGAGAACTGGGAAGCGCTGACCTGTTCGGGGAGCCGCGGGTGATCATCGTCCGCCGCGCGGACAGGCTGGTGGGGGAGGAGCGGCTGGCACGTGTGCTGGCGAAGGAGCTGCCTCCTGGTGTTGGGCTTGCCTTCGTGGGGGAGGCGCTGAAGGGGCCCGTGGTGCGGAGGGCGGAAGAGGCGCGGTTCTTCCCCACGCCGACCGGGCGGGCGCTCCAGGCCCTCGCATGCGAGCTCCTCGCCGAGGCGGACCTCCCCCGGCTCCCATTCGTGGTCGATCTCCTCCTCCATGCTGCAGCGGGCGACCCGTTGCGCCTTGCCCAGGAGGTGGCGAAGCTCTCCCTCTGGAAAGGGGAACGCCTCCCTCCGGATCGGCTCCCCCGACTCCTCTTCTTCACCTTGGGGACGCCGTACGCGTACCTCGATGCCGTGGGCAAGGGGGAGATCCCTGCCGCCCTTGCCGAGCTGCGCACCCTGCTTGCGGCGGGAGCGAATCCGCTAGCGCTGTTCTTCGCCCTTGTCGGGCACGTGCGGGCGCTCCTCGCCGCCCTCGCGGCGATGGAGGACGGCCGTGAACCGGCCGGCCCGACATGGCTCGTGCGGCGGCGACTCGATCAGGCCAAACGATGGGGGGAAGGGCGGCTCGTCGCGCTCCTCGCCTCCCTCCAGGAACTGGACCTCCGGATCAAGACCGGTCAGCTCTCCCCCGAGGCGGCCCTCCACCAGTTCACGCTTTCCCTGACGCCGGTCGGGCGGGGATGAACTCCCCAAGTCCCGTCGTCTCCAGCAGCAGACGGGACAGGACGAGCGCCGAGAACACCGACGCGGCAATTCCCAGCCCGAGGGTGATCCCGAACCCCTCCACGGGGCCTGAGCCCAGCAGGAAGAGGATGAACGCCACGATGATCGTGGTGATGTTCGCGTCCAGCACTGCGGAGAGCGACTTCGCGAACCCAGCCGTGACGCAGGCCCGCGGGGCCTTGCCCGTCCGCCGCTCCTCCTTGATCCGCTCGAAGATGACCACGTTGGCGTCGACCGCCATCCCGATCGTGAGGACGATCCCCGCGATCCCGGGGAGGGTGAGGGTCGCTCCGAACGCGCGCAGCGCAGCGAATAGGAGGAGCATCGTCATCACCAGCGCTGCGTCGGCGACGATCCCGAACCAGCGGTAGTAGATGAGCATGTACACGAGGACGAGAACGAAGCTCACGATGAGGGCGGTCATGCCCTTGCGCACGTACTCCGCCCCGAGGGTGGGGCCCACCGTCTGCTGTTCGATCACTGCGACTTGGGTCGGGAGGGCACCGGAGCGGAGGACGACCGCGAGGAGCTTCGCCTCCTCCGCGGTGAAGCGTCCCGTGATCGTGGTCGAGTCCTGCACGCCCCTCCATCCCTGTTGAGCCGCCTGCTTGATCGACTCGGAGACGAGGGGGGCGGAGTAGACCACGTTGTCAAGGATGATCGCTAGGCGATCGTTCACCTGGAGGCGGCGGAGGGCGTCAACGAACCGTTCTGCTCCCTCGCGGCTGAACGTGAGGGCGATATAGAACCCCGGGCTGCGCGGATCGGTGGACGTGCGCACCACCGCGTTGTTGAGGACATCCCCCGTGAGGAGAGGATCGTTCTCGACGAGGTACCACTCGCTTCCGTCCTTGTTCGGGAGGACCTCATACAGGAAGCCCGCCCGCGCTTCGAGGTCGCCCCTCGTCGCCGCGGCATCGATCACCTTCCGGAACTGGAGCAGCGCCGTGCTCCCCAGCAGCATCTGCGCCTCCTCGGGGTCTTGGACCTTGGGGATCTTGACCTCGACCCGGTCCCGCCCGATCGGCCGGATCTCAGCGTTGACCATTCCGTACTGGTCCACCCGTTCCGAGAAGATCGTGACGAGCTGGCTCACCGCATCCCGCTGCTTGTCCGAATCCATCGGAGAAAGTCGAAGCGGAACGAGCTCGCCCGACGCGGGATCCAAGACCTGCGCTTCGAGCACGAGGCGCACCCCTCCCTGGAGGTCCAGGCCGAGCTTGATCACCTCCGACAACGGGAAGAAGGGGTACAAGAGACCGATCGAAGCGAAAAGGGCCACGATCACGATGCCCACGCGAATCCAGTCCGTGCGCCTCATCGCTGCCCCTACTTGCGGACCTTGGCCACGATGCTCCCCTTGGACAGGCGGAGCTTCCCGTCCTCGACGACGAGGACCACGGAGTCATCCGACATCTCCTCGATCGTGCCCAGGATCCCGCCCGCAGTGACGACCCGGTCGCCCCGCTTGAGGGAGCCGAGGAGGTCGCGATGCTCCTTCTGGCGCCGGCGCTGAGGCCGAATGAGGAGGAAGTAGAAGATGGCGGCGAACGCCACGAGCATCACCACGAGGGTGATCATCGACTGCGTCGTTTCGGGCGCGGCGCCGTTGTAAGCATATGCGATCATCTGATCACTCCTTTTCTCCACCGCCTGCGTACCCCGTTCGTCACGTACAGGATGGCGACGAGCGCGATCCCCACGCTCCAAAGGACGAACGGCAGCCCGGTCATGTTCCGGCCCAGCGCCACCACCTGGTGCAGTAGGGCAAAAATGTCGAGCCAGAGTATAGCGTACATCACGGTGGCGAGCGAGCGCTGTCGGACGAGGTCGAGGAGGAGGCTGAGCAGGGGCAAAGCGGTCCACGCCCAGAATCCCGCCTGCGACCCGACGAGCCCAAGGGCGAGGAAGAGGAGGGCGTGCCCGGGAAGGAGCCGGGCCGTGGAGGCAGGGTGGAGGCCCCGTCCCGCGGCTCGCCCCAGGCCGTACGCCCAGAGGATGAGGAGGCCCCCCCCTCCCCCCAGTCGCCAGGGGAGAGGAGAGGGGACCGCGGCGAGGGCGAGGCCGATCACGATCAGACTGCCCGCGAAGAACGCGACGTCCTTCATGCCATGTGGGGGAGGAACGCCCTGGCCAGGCCGAGGAACAGGCCCATCCCGATCAGGTCGCCGATCGTCGTCGCCACCGGCCCGGAGATCATCGCCGGGTCGAGGCCGAACCGGCGGACCAGGAACGGAAGCGTTGCCCCGGTGAGGCAGGCCGCGGCCGTCGTCCCGCAGAGGGCGATCCCCGCCACGACCCCGAACCATGGCCGCCCCCACACGAGGGTCGCGATGAGCCCGATCTCGACCCCTAGAGCCAGTCCGGCGAAGATCCCCACCCGCAGCTCCTTCCACATCAGCCACGGGAGGTTGCGCCAGTCCACCGCCCCCACGGCAATCCCCCGGATCGCCACCGCCAGCGCCTGGGCCGCGGCGTTGCCGCTCATGTCGGCGATGAGGGGCATGAGGGAAGCCACGAACGCGATCTGGGCGATGGTCGCCTCGAACTGACTGATCAACCCGGCCACGGACATGTTCAGGACTACAAGACCCATCAGCCACGGCAGCCTCTTGCGCACCGAGGATTGGGGGGGGTCCAGCGGATGGTCCTCCCCGGCCGGGATGCCCCCCAGCCGGAGGGCATCCTCGGTCGCCTCCTCGCGGATCACATCGATCACATCGTCGATGGTGACGATCCCGAGGAGCTTCCGGCCCTCGTCCACCACGGGGAGGGCGAGGAAGTTGTACTTGTCGAACACGTGGGCCACCTCTTCCTTGTCCATCGTCACCGGGAGGGCTACGGCGTCCGACTTCATGATCGCGCGGAGCGGGGTGTCGGGCCGGGCGAGGACGAGGTCGCGCAGGGACAGGACCCCGAGGAGCGTCCCTCGATCGTCCACTACGTACGCGTAGTAGACGGTCTCCGCCTCCTCGGCCCTCGCCCGCAGTTCCTGGATCGCCTCCTCGGCGGTCATCTCCTCGGCGAGAGCGACCACCTCGGTCGACATGAGCCCGCCCGCCGTGTCGGGGGGATAGGCGAGGAGTTCCCCCAGTTCCTTCGCCTCCCGCGCCTCGAGACGGGACAGGATATCCTGAACCATGTTCGGGGGGAGCTCGGCGAGGAGGTCCACCGCGTCGTCGGGTTCCATGTGGGACAGGATGTGGGCGGCATCCTCACGGTTGAGCTCCGCCAGCAGGCGCGCCGCCTCATCGGGCTCCATTTCCCCAAGGGGTTCCGCCGCGGCGCGGCGGCGGTAGAGGCGGCGGAGGAGTTCCACCGCCTCCTCTTCGCGGAGGGCAGCGAGGATCTCGGCGATCTCCGCGGGATGGCGGCGGATGAGCTCGGCGATGTCCAGGGAACGGGCGTTGGCGTCGGCCATAATAGGCAACTATACCCCTCCCCCCTTGCCCGCGCCCAGCCAAGAGGCTCGGTCAGAGGAGGGCGATCACGCCCAGCGAGGCGAGGAGGACGAGGACCCCGGCGAGGAGGACCCCGAGCGCGATCGGGGGAAGGGCGCGGTGGATGGGGATCCTGAGGAGGACGGCGATGAGGGACCCCGTCCATGCCCCGGTCACGGGGAGGGGGACCGCCACGAAGAGGAGGAGCGCCCACGGGCCCCACCGGTCCACCCGCGCCCGCCCGCGCCCCTCCTGCCAGCCGAGGTACCGCCGAACCACCCTTCCCAGCGGCCCGGGGAGCGCCTGGAGGAGGCGGAGGACCCGGTCGAGGCCGAGGAGGAGGAACGGGACGGGAAGGAGGTTCCCCACCACGGCGAGCGCGTAGGCGGCCGGGGGGGAGAACCCGAGCGCAAGGGCCAGCGGGAGCCCGCCGCGGAGCTCGGCGATGGGGAGTAGAGACAGCAGAAGCACCCGTCCGACCGCGCCGAGGTTCACGCCTCCATTATCCCCGGAGAGGGCCTTGGGGAGGACCCACCTCCCGCGTAGGATTGGCAGCGACGCCACGAGCGCGAGGAGGGCTGAGCCGATGCGCCTGTACAACACGCTGACCCGGAACCACGAGGAGCTCGTCGTTCAGGACAACACGGTTCGGATGTACGTATGCGGCCCGACCGTGTACGACCTCATCCACATCGGGAACGCCCGGCCGATGATCGTGTTCGACGCCCTGCGCCGGTACCTCGAATCCCGCGGGTACACCGTGATCTACGTCCAGAACGTGACCGACATCGAGGACAAGATCATCCGCCGCGCCCAGGAGGAGGGGCGCACCGCCGAGGAGATCGCTGCCCACTACACCGAGGAGTACTTCCGCGACCTCGCCGCCCTCGGCGTCGGCCGCCCCACGCACTCCCCGCGGGCCACGGCCTACGTCCCGCAGATGATCGAGCTCGTCCAGCGGCTCGTCTCCTCGGGCCATGCCTACGAGGTCGACGGCGACGTGTACTTCTCCGTGGCGAGCTTCCCCGCGTACGGCAAGCTCTCCGGCCGCGTCCGCGACGACCAGGAGGCCGGGGCGCGGGTCGAGGTCGACGAGAAGAAGCGCCACCCCGGCGACTTCGCCCTGTGGAAGAGGAGCAAGCCGGGCGAGCCCTCGTGGCCGTCGCCGTGGGGCGACGGGCGGCCCGGTTGGCACACGGAGTGCGTGGTGATGTCCCGCGACCTGCTCGGCGAGACGATCGACATCCACGCCGGCGGGAGCGACCTGATCTTCCCCCACCACGAGAACGAGCTCGCCCAGGCCGAGGCCCTGACCGGCAAGCCGTTCGTGAGGATCTGGCTCCACAACGGGCTCCTCACCGTGCGCGGCGAGCGGATGGGGAAGTCGGTCGGGAACTTTGCGTACGCCCGCGACGTCGTCGCCAAGCATGGGGGCGAGGCCGTGCGCTACTTCTACCTCTCCCGCGACTGGCGGAAGCCCCTCGACTTCTCCGACGACGCCGTGGCCGAGGCCAAGCGGGCCCTCGACCGCGTGTACGACTCCCTGTGGGCGGCGGAGGCCCTCCCCGAGGGGGGGCCGGCCGCACCGCTGCGCGAGCTCGAGGCGCTCGAGGAACGGTTCCACGCTGCGCTCGAGGAGGACTTCACCACCCCTGGCGCGCTCGGCGTGCTGCAGGAGATCGTGGGGATCGGGCACCAACGTCGCCAGGCCGGGGACCTCGAAGGCGCGAAAGCCGCCGCCGCCCTCGTCCGGCGGCTGGGGGGGAGCCTGGGCCTGTTCCAGGCGCCCCGCCCGACCACGAGCGCCCTTGCCGACGACCTGATCCGGCTCCTCGTCGAGCTGCGCGCCGATCTCCGGCGGGCCAAGCAGTTCGCGCTGGCCGATCGGGTGCGGGACAAGCTCGGGGAGCTCGGGATCGACCTCCGCGACGGCCCCGAGGGGACGACGTGGGCCATCCGGGCCCGATCCCCTTAGCCGAGCGCCCCGTCCCTGAGGCCGCCTGCCGGGGAAGGTTCTGCTGCCGCGTCCTAAGCCAGTACGGCGGCCGATCCCGTTGTGATCTCCGGATCGGCTCAATGTCCGCGTGTTGTCCCAGGCGGGTTCAATCGCCAGTGTCTCGTCACAAACGACCCGGAGCCCAATCTCCACCCCTTGACGGGACGTGACCCACAGGCGGACGGCACGACTCGGAAGGCACTACAGTGCGGCAAGGAGGCGAAGGATGAAACTGACGCACGCCTGCATACTGGTCGGGAGGATGGAGCCCATGCTGTCTCTGTTCGCGGCCGAGGCGCACGAGGAGCTCGCGCCCGGGTCGGCCAAGCCGACCGCAAACCGAAGCATCGAGCTAGAGTTTCTCGTCGAGGCTGTCGCCGCGGAGTACGAGCGACTTCGGCAGATCCCTGGGATCGGATGGGTGACCCCCCGACCACCCAGCCGTGGGGAAGTCGGTCTTTCTACCTCCGCGATCCAGAGGGCAACCTGATCAACTTCTACAGCCGACTGTAGAACTCCAGCCACGGTGGTGGACATGGCTGGGTACACAACGCTTGGGGGACGGTAGCCTCGGCCGCGGGCGATCCTT
>DSBZ01000191.1 GCA_011057175.1 Candidatus Acetothermia bacterium | reverse complement strand
CTCGTGCTCCGGGGCGACCGCGACGAGAGGGGGCATCTCCTGGGTGCACACCTCCATCACGTGCGGACAGCGCGGGTTGAACGGACACCCCGCGGGGGCATCCAGCGGGTCGGGGACGACGCCCGTGATCGGCTCCAACCTCTTCTTCTTCGTCGCCAAGGACGGGATGGAATGGAGGAGCCCCTGCGTGTAGGGATGCTTGGGGTCGTGGAACAAGGGCCCCACCGGCGCCTGCTCGACGACCTTGCCCAGGTACATCACCACCACGTCCTGGCACATCTCCGCCACAACCCCCAGGTTGTGGGTGATGAACATGATCGAGGTGCGGAACTTCTGCTGGATGTCCCGCATCAGGTCGAGGACCTGGGCTTGGATCGTCACGTCGAGCGCGGTCGTCGGCTCGTCGGCGATGAGGAGGGAGGGATTGCAGGACAGGGCCATGGCGATCATCGCCCGCTGGCGCATCCCGCCCGACAACTGATGGGGGTACTCGTCCACCCGCTGCTCGGGGAGCGGGATCCCCACTTGCCGCAGCATCTCGATTGCCTTCGCCCGCGCCGCCTTCTTCCGCGCCTTCTGGTGGAGGCGGATCGCCTCCATGATCTGGTAGCCGATCGTGAACACGGGGTTCAGGGACGTCATCGGCTCCTGGAAGATCATCGCGATCTCCTTGCCCCGGATGGAACGGTACTCCCGTCCTTTGGGGTTGAGGGAGGTCAGTTCGATGGGGTTACCGTTGCGGTGGAAGAGGATCTTGCCCGCGGCGATCTTCCCCGGGGGCATCGGGACGAGGCCCATGATGGACAGCGCGGTCACGCTCTTGCCGCACCCCGATTCCCCCACCACGCCGAGCGTCTTCTCCCGTTCGATCGAGAACGACACGCCATCGACGGCTTTCACGACCCCGTCTTCGGTGTAGAAATGGGTCTTGAGATCGCGGAGCTCGACGAGGGGCATGGGCCTAGAGCACGGCGAGGAGGAAGCCGATGCCGAGGAACACCCCTCCGAGGATCCCCGTGGCGAGCTTCTTCGGGTCCTTCGTCACGTCGCGCCCGAAGACGGTGCTCGACATGCCGGAGCCGAACGCCCCCCCCATCGAGGCGTGCTCCGACATCTGGTGGAGAACGAGGCCGATCAGGGCCAGCGCGTCAACGAGGAACACGACCAGTAGCACCGTCTTGAGTGCTGCCATCCCATCACGCTCCGAAACGGGCATTATAGCGGTGGGCGCGCGGGGGGCAACCGTGAGGGGGCACGCCGCCGGGTTACGGCTACAATGGGGCCCGTGCCCAAGTACGTGTTCGTCACCGGCGGTGTGGTGTCCGGCCTCGGGAAGGGCGTCCTCACCGCCTCCCTGGGCTGCCTCCTCCAGGCCCGCGGACGGCGGGCGACCCTCATGAAGATCGACCCCTACCTCAACGTGGACGCCGGGACGATGAACCCCTACGAACATGGCGAGGTGTTTGTGACGAGGGATGGCCTGGAGACGGACCTCGATATCGGCCACTACGAACGGTTTCTCGACCAAGACCTCGGGGAGCCCAACTACCTCACCACGGGGCGGGTGTACCGCGACGTGATCGCCCGGGAGCGCAGCGGGGACTACCTCGGCCATACCGTGCAGGTCATCCCCCACATCACCGACGAGGTCAAGCGCCGGATCCGGGGGGCGGTGGAGGCAACGGGGGCGGACGTGGTCGCCGTCGAGGTGGGCGGGACGGTGGGCGACATCGAGGGGCTCCCTTACCTCGAGGCGATCCGCCAGCTCCGGGACGAGCTCCCTCGCTCCGACGTCGCGGTGGTGCACCTCTCCTACCTCCCCGTCCTCTCCACCACCGGCGAGCTCAAGACGAAACCCACCCAGCACTCGGTGAAGGAGCTCCGCACGGCGGGGATCCAGCCCGATTTCATCGTCGCGCGCTGTCCGACCGAGATCCCGGCGGGGTTGCGGGACAAGATCGCCCTGTTCTGCGATGTCCCCCGGGGGCACGTGATCGCGGCCCAGGACCTCCCCACGATCTACGGCGTTCCCCTCGCGATGCGGGAGGAGGGGCTGGACGAGGAGCTCCTCGCCCAGCTCGAGCTCGCGGCGAGGGCGGAGGACCTCGCGGCGTGGGAGGGGTTCGTGGGCCGGTTAGCGAACCCGGAACGGGCGGTGCGGATCGGGATCGTGGGAAAATACGTGGAGCTCCATGATGCGTACCTGTCGATCCTCGAGGCCCTCCACCATGCGGGGGCAGCGCTCGCGACGCGGGTCGAGGTGGGGTGGATCCAGTCGGATCGAGTGGAGAGGGAGAGGGAACGGGCCCTGGACGGGTTCGCTGGGATCCTCGTCCCGGGCGGGTTCGGGGAGCGGGGAATCGAGGGCAAGGTGTTCGCTGCCAGCTACGCCCGGCGGGCGGGGATCCCCTACTTCGGCATCTGCCTCGGGATGCAGGTGGCGACGATCGCGTTCGCCCGCGACGTGTTGGGGTGGAAGAGGGCGAACTCGACGGAGTTCGACCCTCACACGCCCCACCCCGTGATCGACCTCCTCCCCGAGCAGGATGGCGTCACCGCCAAAGGGGGGACGATGCGCCGCGGGGAGTACCCGGCCGAAGTCGTCCCCGGGACCCTCCTCCACCGGATGTACGCCGCGCGGGAGATCGCGGAGCGCCACCGCCACCGCTACGCGTTCAACCCCCGTTACCGGGAGGCGTTCTCCGCCGCCGGCCTCCTTCCCAGCGCCCTCTCCCCGGATGAGTTGCTCGTGGAGGCAGTGGAGGCGACGGGTCACGCCTGGTACGTCGGGGTCCAGTACCATCCCGAGTTCCGCTCCCGTCCCCTCTCCCCCCATCCCCTGTTCGTGGGGTTCGTCCAAGCATGCCTCTCGGCTCAGGTGGTGGAGTGAACGGGCCCCTGCCGGCTACGATCCCGTCACCGCGGGGCGCGGGGGGAGGTGGCTCCGGGGCAGACGACGGACCATCCAACCGAACTGCTGTCGGGGATGGACCCCGACGCTACGATCTCCCCTCTCCGGTGGATCGCTGCCCAACCGCGGGGATCCGATCTGCCCCGCGCGGCCGAACGCTCCGCGGGCCATTGCTGGCCTCGGCCGTGGGGTTCATGGCCCTGTTCACGCTCACCACTACGGGCCAGTCGGTACAGGCCGAGGCTCCGTGGCTCACCGTGTACGACCAGGCCGGCCGGCCGAAGTGGGAGGTGCGGATGGAGGCGCTCGTCCGGACCGCTGACGGTTGGGAGGGACAGGAGGTCCAGGTTCAGCTCTATCACGAAGGGGTCCCCCACCTCGTCCTTCGTGCCCCCCACATCCGCGCCGACCGCTACGGCCGCGAGTGGACCCTGGGCGCGGACGAGCCGTCAACCGACGGGCCGGTCCGCGGCGAGGGCGAGGGGTTCTCCTTCACCTGCCGGGAGGCGCGGTGGGAGGCGGGCCTCGTGCTCCGCGACCTCCACGCCGCGGGGCGGGGGGTCGTCCTGTCCGCGGGGGAAGCGCGGTGGGAGCTCGGGCACGCGGTTCTTCTCGCGGACGCGGAAGCCGCGTTCGTGGGCTGGGAGCTCAAGTTCGCCTCGGGCCGGTACGAGTTCGCTTCGGATCGGCTCGTGGCCGGTGCAGCCACGGTGACCGGCCATGGGGTAACGGTCGTCGGGGCGACGCTCACGGCGTGGCCGGGGGAGGGGAGGCTGCGCCTGACCGAGGCCCACCTTGTCCAGGTTCCTTGAGGGGGTGGACCTCGTCCGCTCGTTCGGCCGCCGCCGGGCGGTGGACGGCCTCACGGTCGCCTTCCGCGCCGGGGAGGTGACGGGGCTCCTCGGCCCCAACGGGGCGGGGAAGACGACGACCCTTTATCTCCTCGTGGGCTTTCTCCGGCCCACGCGCGGCGCGGTGCGGCTTGACGGACAGGAGATCACGGACCTTCCGTTCTTCCTCCGCGCGCGGGCGGGGATCCACTACCTCCCCCAAGAGCCGTCGGTGTTCCTCCGCGCCACGGTGCAGGGGAACCTCCGCCTGGCCCTGGAGGGGTTGCGGCTTCCGTGGAACGGGGGCGTGGATGCGGTGGTCGCCGAGCTCGGGCTCACCGGCCTCGTCGGCCGCCCGGTGGGGAAGCTCTCCGCTGGCGAGCGGCGGAAGGTCGAGGTGGCGCGGGCGCTCGTCGCCCGGCCCGCGTTCCTCCTTCTCGACGAGCCGTTCTCGGGGGTCGATCCCCTCACCGTGGCCGAACTGGCGAGGCTCCTCCGCCGGCTGGCCGGATCGGGGATCGGGATCGCGATCTGCGACCACAACGTGCGTGATACGCTCCGCATCACGGACCGGGCGTACCTCATCCACCAGGGGCACCTCCTCTGCGCGGGAACGCCCGCTGAGATCCTCGCCGACCCCCGCGCCCGGGTGGCCTACCTTGGGGAAGGGTTCTCGCTTTAGCGTCGGGGATTGAACGGCAGTGGGTGGGATCCAGCGCCCCCCTGCTGATACGGACGACGGCCCCCGGGTTGCCCCACGGGCGCCCTCGAGCGCGAGGAGGCGTCGCTTCCAGCGCGGTCCCGGGCCGAACCCGCCGCACCCTCCGTCCGCCGG
Organism: Candidatus Acetothermia bacterium; assembly: GCA_011057175.1. Lineage (GTDB taxonomy): Bacteria > Bipolaricaulota > Bipolaricaulia > Bipolaricaulales > Bipolaricaulaceae > Bipolaricaulis. The sequence continues at coordinate 2,871 of DSBZ01000191.1, read as the reverse complement.
CAGGACGCGATGGCAGGGGATGAGGATCGGGAGCGGATTCGCCCCCACGGCCTGCCCCACCGCCCGCGCCGCCCGGGGACGTCCCAGCCGGGAGGCGAGCTCCCCGTAGGTGATCGTGGTCCCGTACGGGATGTTGGCGAGCTCCTCCCACACCGCCTGCTGGAACGGAGTCCCGCGGGCGAGGAAGGGGACTTCGAACTCCCCGCGCCGGCCGGTCAGGTACTCCCCGAGCTCGTGGGCCAGCCTCTCGTGGATCGGGGCGTGGGGCCCGAGCTCCCCGGGCGCCGAGCCGGGGAACCGCAACGCGATGATGCTCGTCCCATCGACTCCTGCGTAGAACTCCCCCCACGGGGTGGGAACGCGGGCCCAGGACATGAGACGAGCGTAGCCCTCTCCGCGTACGGGGGCAAGGCCATTGGCCGTGTTCCTGGCCGTCCGTACAATGGCGGCGATGCGTGTTCTCGCGCTCGGGTGGGAGATCGAGGGGCCAGGCGTGGTGCGGGCGGAGTTCGCCTCCGCCGACTCCCTGGCGAGCTACGACGCGGTGCTCGTCGATCCCGAGCCGTTGCCCTCCCTCTGGCAGGGGCAGGCGATCCTCGAGCCGGACGGGGTGTGGCGGATCCACCCCGGGCGGGATCTCGGCCTGGCGCGGGCCCTGCAGAACCTATTCGCGGCCCGGCGGGCGGAAGGCGAGGACCTCCTCCTCCGCGGGGGGGGCGTGCTCGTGGTCCGGGTGCGCCCCCCGGGGGAGGGGGTCGAGATCGGGGGGAACCCGCCGCTCCGACTGGATCGGTACGCGTTCCTGCCCCGGGCGTCCCTCGTCTCCGGCCCTCACCACCTCGGCCTTCCCCAGGGGCTGCGGTTCGTCCCCCGGCGGGGCCGGGACATCACCGTGGCCGATCCGACCCATCCCCTTGTCCCCTGCCTCACTGCCCTCGCCCCGTTCGGCTACGAGGCAGTGGTCGTGGCGACGCTCGGCGCTCCCCTCCCTTCGTTCGGGCGGGTGGTGGCCACGAACCGGGTCGGGGACGTCGTGGCGTGGGACCTCCCGGTGGGAACGGGGCGGATCCTGTTCCTCCCTTCGTTCCCGAGCGGCTCCCCGGCCGAGATGGGTGACCACCTCCTCCCCGTGCTGGGCTCCCTCCTCGAGGAACCCCTGCCGGCGATCCACCCGGATTGGATGTCCGGGTTCCCCCTCCCCGGGGAGGAGGAGCTCCGTCGGCGGGAGGAAGCCCTCGCTGCGGAGAGGGACGGTCTCCGGCGCCGCGAGGCGGAGCTCCGGGCGGAGCGCCGCGCCCGCGATGCGCTGCGCGCGCTCCTCGCTCCGCGGGGGGTCGTGGGCCTTCGTGCCGCGGTGGGGGAGGCTTTGGGACGGCTCGGATTCGCGTGCACGCCGGGGGGGAGCTCCCCGGCGACCCTCCACGCGGTGGGGCCCGACGGCGACCTCCTGGTGCGGGTGGCCCTCGCGCTGTTCGGGCCGGTGGGCCCGGAGGAACATCGCGCCCTCCTCCTCGAACTGGACCGGGCACGGGCGGAGGAGAGGCGGGAGGTGCGGGGGATGCTCGTCTGCCTCGCCGAGCCGCGCCTCGACCCCCGGCGGCGGGGCCCGCAGTGGACCGAGGCCGTGCGCCGCAGCTGCCGCGACCACGGGCTCGTCCTCGCGTCGGCCCATGACCTGTTCCGCGCTGTGCGGCACGTCCTGGGCGGGGGCGATCCTGACGAGGTGCGGAAGGGCCTCCTCGCTGCCGAGGGGGAGTGGCGGTGGAAGGGCTGAGGCTCGGGCTCGTTCTCGGGCTCATCGCCCTGCCGCTTGCGGCATGGGGAAGCCCGCGGTTCGCTCGCCTCATCCGCGCTGGGCAGCGCATCCGGCCCGAGGGGCCGGTCGATCACCAGGGGAAGGCGGGGACGCCAACGATGGGGGGCATCGTCCCCCTCGGCCTCATCGTCGCGGGGACGGGGTTGTTCTGGGCGCTCGGTCAGGGTCCGTCTGCGGCGGGTGGCTTCGTGCTCCTGTCCACCGTCGTGGGGGGACTGATCGGACTCGTGGACGACCTGCGCTCCCAACAGGGAGGGTCCTCGGTCGGGTTCTTCCCCCATCAGACGCTGCTCGCTCAGGCGCTCGGCGCAGGGGTCCTCTGCCTCCTCGTGCCGAGCTTGGGCGAGCTCAAGCTCGTCGTTCCCTTCTCCGCGGGGAAAGTCTCCCTGGCCGCGCTTCCCCTCTGGGCCTGGGTTCCGCTCGTCGTGGCGGCGTTCGTGGGGACGGTGAACGGGGTGAACCTCGCCGATGGGCTCGACGGCCTCGCCACGGGGCTGTGGAGCATCGCCCTCCTCGGGCTCCTCGGCATCGGCGGTGGGGCCGAACTACGGGGGATCGGCCTTGTGGCGCTGGGCGCCGGCGCGGGGTTCCTGTGGGCGAACGCGTATCCCGCCCGCGTGTTCCTGGGGAACGTCGGGGCGATGGGTTTCGGCGGGTTCCTGTTCGGGATCGCGTTCGCGACAGGGGGGGTGTTCTTGCTCCCCCTCGTGGGGGGGGCGTTCGTGCTGACGGCCCTGTCCGTGATCCTCCAGGTGGGGAGCTACAAGCTCACCGGGGTGCGCTTGTTCAAGATGAGCCCGTTTCATCACCATCTCGAGGCGGGAGGAGTGCCCTGGCCGTACCGGATCCGGAGCCCGGGTTGGCCGGAGCCGAAGGTCGTCGTTCGGCTGTGGGTCCTCGGGGCAGCGTTCGCCTTGGTCGGTGTGCTCGCCGGGTCACTCGGCTAGCGCACCTTTCCCCGGACCGTGCCCCGCTGACCGACGAACCGCCCACCCCCATTCACCTGAGATCCACTGTCCTCCGGCGGAAGGGAGGGCCCGCGGGCGGTCCTGGGG
>DSBZ01000227.1 GCA_011057175.1 Candidatus Acetothermia bacterium | reverse complement strand
CGTCGGGGCTGTACACCGGTAACATCTTCACTGAGGCAACCCTCTCGGTTGACACCGCCCCGCCGGCCCCTGTATCATCTGGCCGATTCCACTCCAACAGGCGAGGGGGTGATTGGCAGAAACGAGACCTTCTTGGCTGCATCATCCAGGAGAATGGGAGAGGAGGAGATGAGAGAGATGCGAAACCTCGCAGTGGTGGTAGGTCTAGCCCTGGGAATCTCGGTTCTTGGAGCTGCTGTTCCGGTGGCCGAGGTCCAGTACATAAGCCCGGGCTACTTCTGGGTGTGGGTTCAGAACACCGAGCCATGCGGCTTCGACAACTTCAAACTCGTGTTCGCCCCTAAGGGCATCACGGTCAAGGCTCTCGTCATCAACGGACCCGCGGTGCAATCCCTGGACGTAAAGTCGGGCGTGGTCAAGGTGAAGCTGGAGGGGGCCCTGAAGACCGGGGGATGGCTTGTGCTTGGGGTGGGCGGTGTCCCGACGATGTACACCGCGGATACCCTCCTCAAGTACAACGAGGCGTTTACGGCCCCGCCGCGGTGCCGGTAGTTCGCGGCGATGGGAGGAGCTAGGTTCCAAGGAGGGAAAGGGATGAAGAAGTTACTTGCTCTGGCGTTGATTGCAGCGATGGCGTTTGCGGGGCTGGCCCGCAACGGGGCGTGGGTGGACGAGGTGGTGCTCACCGAGGAGCCGAACGCCGGTGCGGCGGTCCTGAAGCTCGCCGCGGGCGACATCGACGTCTACGCGTTCTCGATCGGGGACCGCGCCCTATTCACCCAGGTGCAGGCGAACCCCGATCTCAAGTACTACAGCTCGTTCGGGTCGTTCAACGACTTCACGATGAACCACAGCGGCGACCAGCCGTTCTTCACCGACGGCCGCTTGAACCCGTTCGGGGTCCCGGCGATCCGCGAGGCGATGCACTGGATCATCGACCGCGAGTACATCGCCCAGGAGATCATGGGCGGGTTGGCTGTCCCCAAGTACTCCTACATCAACTCCGCGTTCCCGGACGCGCAGCGCTACCCGGACGTGGTGGAGGCGATCGAGGACTACTACGCCTACGACTTCGCCAAGGGTGAGGCCGTGATCGCGGCCGAGATGGAGAAGTTGGGGGCGACCAAGGTCGGCGGCAAGTGGACTTACGATGGGAAGCCGGTCGAGCTCAAGATGCTCATCCGGACCGAGGACGAGCGGCGGCTCATCGGCGACTACATCTCCGACCAGCTGGAGGCGCTGGGGTTCACCGTCGTCCGTCAGTACGGGATCAGCCGTGAGCTCTCCCCGCTGTGGATCTCCAGCAACCCGCTGGAGGGCCTGTGGAACGGGTACACCGGCGGGTGGGTGACCACGGCGGTGTCCCGCGACCAGGGGACGGGGTTCAACCAGTTCTACACGACGCGCATCCTCCCCTGGCCGCTCTTCCAGGCCCTGGCCACGAAGACCACGGACCCGATCCTCGACGAGATCAGCGATAAGCTGTACCGCCGGGAGTACAACTCGATGGAGGAGCGGGCGGTGCTCTTCGAGCAGGCCCTGTGGCGCTCCAACGCGTACGCGAACATCATCTGGCTCGTGGACCGGCAGGGGTTCACCCCGGTGCGGGCGAACGTCGGCCTGGCCGCGGACCTCGCCGCGGGCGTGTACGGGTCCCAGGTATGGGGCCATACGGTCCAGTTCCAGGAGGAGGGTGCCCCGGTGGAGGGGGGGACGATCAAGATCGCGACCTCAACCCTCCTCGTCGAGCCGTGGAACCCGATCGCCGGGTCGAACTGGGTGTACGACATGTTCCCCATTCGGGCCACCGGCGAGAACGCCTACGTGGTGGACACCCGGGACGGCCTCCTCTGGCCGCTCCACTTCGAGCGGGCCGAGGTGTACGTCCTGGAGGGCCTCCCGGTGGGGAAGAACCCGGGCCACGACTGGTGCACCCTGACGTTCGTGGACGAGATCAAGGTCCCCGCGGACGCCTGGGTGGACTGGGACGCCGAGAAGCAGGTGTTCATCACCGTGGGGGAGAAGTACCCCGAGGGCCTCACCGCCAAGCGCAAGAGCGTCGTCTACTACCTGGAGAGCCTCTACGACGTGCCGCTCCATGACGGGAGCACGATCTCGGTCGGGGACTTTGTCCTGGGGATGATCCTCAGCTTCGACCTCGGGAAGCCGGAGAGCGCGATCTACGATGAGGCTCAGGAGTCCGCGCTCGAATCGTTCCTCACCTCGTTCCGCGGGGTGCGGATCGTCTCGGAGAAGCCTCTCATCATCGAGACCTACTCCGACGTCTACACCTTGGACGCCGAGCTCGCGATCTCCACCTGGTTCCCGTACTACGACCAGGGGCCGGGGTTCTGGCACGTTCTCGCCTTGGGGATCATGGCCGAGGCGAACAAGGAGCTCACGTTCTCCGAGGACAAGTCCGAGCTCCTGAACGTGGAGTGGATGGACTTCACCAAGGGCCCGTCGCTCCCGATCCTCGTCAAGTACCTCGAAGAAGCCGCGCCCACCGGGTACATCCCGTATGAGCCGACCCTGGGCAAGTACATCACCCAGGACGAGGTGGTGGAGCGGTATGCTAACCTCTCGGCGTGGTACGAGAAGATGGGCCACCTCTGGGTCGCATCGGGGCCGTTGTACCTCGATAGCGTCTTCCCGACGGAGAAGATCATCGTCCTGAAGCGGTTCGCGGACTACCCGTACGACCTCGCGAAGTTCCAGTTCCTCGTGAAGTAGGTGGGCGGTACCGCTTCGGCGGTTCGTGAGGGGATCGCTGGTGGGTTGACCTGCCAGCGATCCCCTTGTATCCTTCCGTTCGCCGATCGGGGCAACTCCAGGAGCGAGAGGTCAACCCATGAGAGGAAACCTTGCGGCATTGGGGCGGTACACGATCGTTAAGGTGCTGATGCTCGGCATCGCCGTGATCGTCGCGTTGTACCTCACGATCCTCATCGTCAACATGGGCGGGAAACTCGACGACGTGAGGAGATCGGAGATCAAGTACGAGGTGACGCTGCGGGTGAACGCCAATCCCGAAACGCAGCTCATGCCCCCCTCGGAAGTGAACAAGATGATCGACCGGCTGTGCGAGCTCGAGTATCGGCGGCTGGGCCTGGATAGGCCGTTCTTCGTCCGCAGCTTCAGCTACCTCGTGACCGCCCTCTCCCTGAGCTTGGGCCGTTCGGAGAACCTGGTGAGCGACAGCGGTTCGCGTACGGTGAAGAGGATCATCCTGGAGCGGCTCCCGGCCACCCTCCTCCTCTTCGGGACGGCGAACCTTCTCATCTTCTTCACGGCCGTGACGCTCGCCCTTGCCATTTCGCGCAAGTATGGGAGCTGGATCGACCGGCTCGTCGTGTCGCTCGCCCCGACCTCGGCCGCGCCCGGGTGGTTCTACGGGATCTTCCTCATCCTCATTTTCGCTGCCGTGCTGCGGGTCCTGCCGTGGGGGGGGATGGTCGACGCCCCCCCGCCGGAGACGACGGTCGGGTATGCGGGGAGCCTCGTCCGGCACATGATCCTCCCCGTGTTGGCGATGGCATGCGGGGGGCTCCTTGCCAGCACCTACTCCTGGCGGACGTTCTTCCTCATCTACTCGAGCGAGGACTACGTCGATCTTGCGAAGGCGAAGGGCCTTTCGTCGCGTGCGATCGAACGGCGGTACATCCTCCGCCCCACCCTGCCCACGATCATCACCAACTTCATGCTCATGATCATCGCGATGTGGATGGGAGCGATCATCCTGGAGACGGTGTTCAACTGGCCGGGGCTGGGGCGGCTCTACCTCCAAGCCGTGAACCTGAACGACACGCCAGTCATTGTGGGGGTGATGGTGATCTACGGCTATCTGCTCGCCATTTCCGTGTTCCTCCTCGACTTCATCTACGCCATCGTGGATCCCCGCGTGCGGATCGGCGCGGGTGCGAAGAAGGGGGTGTAGGCCGTGCTCAGGCGACTTAGGGAGCTGCGGCGCTATCCCTCGGCGATCGTGGGGGTAGGGATCATCGGCTTGCTCGTGATCGTTTCCATCTACACTGTGCTCGCGATCCCCTACCCTGAGGCGGTCCGCCTGTGGCGGGGCGGGCCTGGAGTGTGGGACGACAACCCGCGGAACGCTCAGCCGGTGTGGTTCGACTGGTTCACGGGGGACAGGCTGCCGCGGACGATCATCGTCACGGCGGAGGACGGTGGGGTGAAGAGGATCGAACCCCTCGCGGACGGGAGGAGCCGGGTGGAGATCGTCCTCCCGTTCGACTACGCCTACGATCGCTTCCCCACGGAGATCACCCTCTTCACCCGGGCGACGTACGACGGGACGACGCGCACGCGCTTCGCCGCGACGTGGCACACCCCCAACGGGGAGACGATTCCCATCGTGACGAACCGAGCGTTGCGCGCCACCGACAACTACTACATCTCCCAAGACGCGCAGCTTCTCATGAAGCTCGGGGTATCGCCCGAGGTCGGCCTGCTCTCGGCCGCAGCGTCGGGCGTTCCCCCGAGCGCGCGCAGCCCGGCCAAGGGGCGGTACCAGCTCGTGATCCAGACCGAGATTGCCGAGGGCGCGGAGTTCGATGCGAAGCTCGTGGTGTACGGCCAGGTCCACGGCCTGGCGGGGACGGACCACCGGCGGCGGGACCTCACGGTGGCCCTCCTGTGGGGCACTCCGCTGGCCCTCGTGTTTGGGCTGTTGGCTGCCGTAGGCTCGACGCTCTCGACCTTCTGCCTTGCCGGGATCGGGACGTGGTTCGGGGGCAAGGTGGATGCTTTGTTCCAGCGGATCACCGAGGTGAACATGATCCTCCCCATGCTCCCCATCCTCATCATGGTCGGGCAGTTCTACAGCCGGAGCCTGTGGCTCATGTTGGGAATGGTCATCGCCCTGAACATCTTCAGTGCGGGGATGAAGACCTACCGGGCGATGTTCCTCCAGGCGAAGGAGGCGCCGTACATCGAGGCCGCGCGGGCGTACGGGGCGGGGAACTTCCGCACGATCTTCCGCTACCTCCTCCCGCGGATCGTGCCCGTCCTCCTCCCCACGTTCGTGATGATCGTGCCCACGTTTGTCTTCCTCGAGGCGGCGCTGGCGGTCATCGGGCTCGGTGACCCCCTCCTCCCCACGTGGGGGAAGATCATCAACGATGCGCAGAGCCAGTCAGCCCTGTACAAAGGGATGTACTACTGGGTCGTCGAACCCGCGGTCCTGCTCATGTTGACGGGGTTCGCGTTTGCGATGGTCGGGTTCGCCCTCGATCGCGTGTTCAACCCGAGACTAAGGACGGTATGAGCGACCACAACACGAGTGAGCGGGCCCCGGCCGCTCAGGCCGAGGCGCTGGAGCGTTCGCTGGGGGACGGGACCCTCCTCCGCGTGAAGGATCTCTGTCTCCACTTTCGCACCACCCGCGGGGTTCTGCAGGCGGTGGATGGGGTGAGCTTCTCGATGGGCCGCCGGCGGTCGATCGCGATCATCGGCGAGTCCGGCTGTGGAAAGACGTCGCTCGCCCGAGCGGTCCTGAGGCTTCTGCCGCGGAACGTGTACAAGTACACGGGCGAGGTGTACCTCGACGGGACCGACGTGATGAAACTCTCGGACGAAGGGTTCCGTCAGAAGGTGCGATGGGTGAAGGCCTCGATGGTCTCCCAGGCCGCGATGAACGCCCTCAATCCCGTGCTCAAGGTGGGGTATCAGGTCGCCGAGCCCCTGATGGTCCACCACCGGATGGCCAAGCAGGAGGCGCTGGGGCGGGCCCGGGAGGTGTTCCGGATCGTCGGAGTGCCCGAGGACTTCCTCCACCGGTACGCGTTCGAGCTCTCGGGGGGGATGCGGCAGCGGGCGATCCTGGCGATGGCGCTGATCACGAATCCCCAGCTCATCGTCCTCGATGAGCCGACGTCGGCCTTGGATATGCTGACCCAAGCCAACATCTTCAACGCCCTCAAGGACATCAAGAACCAGCTCGAGGTGGGGTTCATCCTCATCACGCATGATATCTCCACGTCGAGCGACCTCGCCGACGAGGTGATCGTGATGTACGCCGGGCAGCTCGTCGAGCATAGCCTGTCCACCACCGCCTACCGCGCTCCGCTCCATCCTTACGCACGGGGGCTCATGTCGAGCGTGCCCACGTTGCGGGAGGACAAGAAGCTCGAGTTCATCCCCGGCCAGCCGCCGAGCCTCATCAACCCGCCCACGGGGTGCCGGTTCGCCGCGCGGTGCCCCCAACGGTTCGAACGGTGTGACCAGGAACCGCCGACATTCACCGTGGGCGAGCACGGAGAACTCGTGAAGTGCTGGCTGTACGCCAAGGGATAAGGGGAGACGATGGAGAACGACCTGCTCCTCTCGGTGAAGGGTCTGCATACGTGGTACGAACTCAGGAAGTGGGGGTTCTTCCATGCGGGGTATGTGCGGGCCGTGGATGGGGTCACGTTCGACCTGCGCAAGGGGGAGGCACTGACCGTGGTCGGCGAGAGCGGGTCGGGGAAGACCACGCTCCTCAAGACGATCCTCGGCCTTGCCCCGGTAACGAAGGGCGAGATCGTGTTCTCCGGGCAGAAGCTGGATGGGAAGAAGGGCAGCCCGGGCTGGCTCCGCTCCCAGGTGGGGTTCGTCCAACAGGACCCGTATGGCGCGCTGCCTCCGTTCATGACGGTGCGCAAGATCCTGCTTGAGCCGATGCTCATCAACAAGTTTGGCACAGCAGCCGAGCGCGAGCAGCGGATCCGCGAGGTATTGGAGGAGGTGCGGCTCGTCCCGGTGAACGACTTCCTCGGCAAGTTCCCCCATATGCTCTCCGGCGGGCAACAGCAGAGGCTTGTCATCGCCCGGGCGCTCGTGCTGCAGCCGTCCCTCATCGTGGCCGATGAACCGGTGTCCATGCTCGATGCCTCGGTCCGGGTCGAGATCCTCGAGCTCATGCGCCGGATCCAGAAGGCCCACAGCCTTGGTGTGATCTACATTACCCACGATCTATCCACCGTCCGCTATTTCTCGGAGCGGGTGTTCATCATGTACGCGGCCAGGGTAGTGGAGAGAGCAGATGTGAACGAGATCATCCACAACACGCTTCACCCCTACACGAAAGCCCTCCTGAACGCGATCCCGGACCCGGATCCGGAAAACGCCGGCCGGTACCGCGATGTCCCCGCTGGCGAGCCGCCGAGCCTCGTCCGGCCGCCGAGCGGGTGCCGGTTCCACCCCCGTTGCCCGGCGAGGATCGAGGGCTTGTGTGAAGCGGAGGTCCCGCCCCCCTTCGAGCCGGTGAAGGACCATTTCGTGGAGTGCTGGCTATACCGGGCATGATCCTCGGCCCGCTGGGGCAGATCGTCGTCGGGGTGGGGATGATGGTGGCGGCAGTGGCCCTGGCGTTCCTGATGGTGATGCGCCTCATCGAGCCCACCTTGGGTTTGTGCTTCGCTACGTTCGCCCTGTCCTTGGGAGGGATCGTGGTGGGGATGATTGGGGT
>DSBZ01000094.1 GCA_011057175.1 Candidatus Acetothermia bacterium | reverse complement strand
TTGTACCTCTGGCATTCCCCTCACACACCTCTGATGTTGAGTTCCCGGATCACCTGCGCATACCGGCGCGGGTTGGTTCGGCGCAGGTACTGCAACAACCGGCGGCGTTGTCCTACGATCTTGTGCAGCCCGCGGCGGGAGTGAAAGTCCTTGCGGTGGATCTGCAGGTGCTCGGTGAGCTGGCTGATCCGCGCGGTCAGCAACGCGACCTGGACCTCTGCCGAACCGGTATCGGTTGGACTCTTCGCGAACTTCCTGATGAATTCCTGCTTCGTTTCCTGTGAAAGCGCCACACTCCACCTCCAATCGCCCGATCCCACGCTGGCGTCCGCCTGGGAAGGGTTCAGTTAACGGAACCGACCGGCCAGGCGCCGGCACCGACCCCTGATCTCGTCCACATCGAGGGTCTGGAACTCACCTCCTATGAGAAGCGGCTGCCCGTCGACGAGCACCGTCGTCACATCCGGCCCCTGAGCGGCATAGACGAGGTCCGTGAGGGGATCGTACCCCGGACAGAGATGAGGCCCGTTCATGCTGATGAGCACGCCATCCGCCCGTCGTCCCGGCTCAATTGTACCCAATTCCTTTCCCCAGCCAAGGGCGGCCGCCCCGCGGGCGGTGGCGCAACGGAGGGCCTCTGCGGCGGGGAACGCCGCGGGGTCACCGGCCCTCTGCTTGGCGAGCAGCGAGGCAAGCCGCATCTCCTCGATCATGTTGAGGTCTCCGGCCGATGCGGCCCCGTCCGTGCCCAGGGCGACGTTGACCCCGCCGGCGAGCAGTTCCTGGACCGGGGCGATCCCGCACGCCAGCCTCATGTTCGACGTCGGGCAATGCACGGCGGTCGCCCCATGGGCGGCGAGGATCTCGATGTCCTTCTCCGCGACGTGGACGCAGTGGGCCGCGAGGACGGGGACGGAGAAGACGCCCAGCTCCTCCAGCCACTCGGCTGGGGATTTTCCCCGTTCGGCCCGGATCCGCGCGACTTCCTCTGCGGTCTCGGCGAGGTGGGTATGGAGGGGAACCCGGATCTCGCGGGCCAACACGGCGGTGCGCTGCCATACCTCGGGAAGGCAGGTGTAGGGCGCGTGGGGAGACAGGGCGGTGCGGATGCGGCCCTCCGCCTTCCCCTCCCACTCCCGGGTGAACGCCTCCGCTCTCTTCAGCTCGGGATCGATCCGCTCCGGGGTCGGGGCAACGATCCCGTAGGAGAGGAGGGCGCGCAGGCCAGCCTCCTCCACCGCATGCGCCACCTCGTCCATGAAGAAGTACATGTCGGCGAAGGCGGTCGCCCCGCCCCGGATCATCTCCGCCAGGCCGAGGAGCGACGCCCAGTACACGTCCTTCGCCGTGAGCTTCCGCTCTCGGGGCCAGATCTCCTCGCTCAGCCACCGCTCGAGGGGAAGGTCGCGCCCTGCCCCGCGGAAGAGGGTCATCGCGAGGTGGGTGTGGGCGTTGACGAGACCGGGGACGAGGAGGCATCCCTCGCCGTCGATCACCTGGTCGAACGACCCCTCCCCTCCCCCGCGGGGGAGGATCGCCTCGTACCGCCGCCCCTCGATCACCACGTCGGCACGGGGGACGACCCCCTCCTCCGCGCGTTGCACCACCGCCGGCCCCCGGATGAGGATCCGCACGAGATGCAGTATACGGATCTGCGGCCGTTTCCGGCCAGCTGGGCTATGATTGGACCGTGATGGAGGGGAAGGGAGCCGAGGACATCGCCTGTCGCCACCTGCGCGCCCAGGGGATGAGGATCGTCGCCCGCAACTGGCGGTGGCGGGGAGGGGAAGTGGACATCATCGCCCGGGATGGCCCCACCCTCGTGTTCGTGGAGGTCAAGGGACGGTCCGGGGAGGGGTTCGGGACCGCCGTGGAGGCGGTGACGGGCGAGAAACGGAATCGCCTGTGGCGTACGGCGCTCGCCTTCCTCGGGGGGCAGCCCGAGATGCCGGTGCGGTTCGACGTGGTGGCGGTGGAACCCGCCGGCGTGCGTCACATCCGCGATGCGTTCCGGGAGGAGGATGTTCGCCCAGGTCCTTAGCGCTGCCCCGTATGGGATCGAGGCCCGCCTGGTCGAGGTCCAGTGCGATGTGGGGCCCGGCCTGCCGGGGTTCGCGATCGTCGGGCTGCCGGAGAAGGAGGTGTCCGAGGCCCGGGAGCGGGTGCGGTCGGCAATCCGCAACGCGGGTCTCTCCTTCCCCCAGCTGCGGATCACGGCCAACCTCGCCCCGGCCGACCTCCGCAAGGAGGGGGCGGGATTCGACCTCGCCCTGGCGGTGGCCCTCCTCGTCGCCACGGGACAGGTGGCGGCGGAGGCCAGCGCGGGTACGCTGTTCCTGGGAGAGCTGGCCCTGGATGGGGGTCTGCGGCCGGTGCGGGGGGTGCTGGCGATGGCCCTCGCCGCCCGCGAAGGGGGGATCGAACGCGCTGTGGTGGCGGCCCCCTCCGCTCCCGAGGCAGCGCTGGTGGACGGGCTCGCCGTGCACCCGGTCGCGTCCCTCGGCGAGGCGGTGGCGTTCCTCCGCGGGGAGCGAGCGATCCCCCCCGCGCCGCGGACCGCCCCCGAGGAGGAGCCGCCGGATTGGATCGACCTCGCCCTCGTGCGGGGGCAGGAGCACGCCCGGCGGGCCCTCGAGATCGCCGCGGCCGGCGCGCACCACCTGTTGATGGTCGGCCCGCCTGGGGCTGGCAAATCCCTCCTCGCCAAATGCCTCCCCGGGATCCTCCCCCTCCTCACGTTCGACGAGGCGCTGGAGGTGACGCGCATTCACTCCGTGGCGGGATTGCTCTCCCCGCAGCGACCGCTGCTCCGCCGGCGCCCGTTCCGCTCCCCCCACCATACCGTGTCCTACGCGGGGATGGTCGGGGGCGGTCACGGGGTCCCGAGCCCCGGCGAGATCACGCTCGCTCATCACGGCGTGCTGTTCCTGGACGAGCTTCCGGAGTTCGGCCGCAGGGTGCTGGAGGCGCTCCGCCAGCCGCTCGAGGAGCGTCGGATCACGGTCGTGCGCGCCGGGACGGCGGTGACGTTCCCGGCCTCGTTCATGCTCGTTGGGGCGATGAATCCCTGTCCATGCGGGCATCTCGGCGACCCGCTCCGCCCCTGTCGATGTCGGCCCCACGAGGTGGCGGGCTACCGCAAGCGCCTCTCCGGCCCGTTCCTCGACCGGGTGGACCTGTTCGTGCACGTGCCGCGCCTCACCCGGGAGGAGCTCCTCACCGAAGGGGGGGGCGAGCCATCGGAGGCGGTGCGGAAGAGAGTCGCGGAGGCCCGCGACGTCCAGCGGCGGCGGTTCGCGGGCCGCGGGGGGACCAACGCCGGACTCGACCCGCGGGAGGTCCAGCGCTGGTGTGTCCTCACCCCCGAGGGAAGATCCCTCCTCGCCCGCGCCGTGGATCACTTCGCCCTCACCGGCCGGGGGTACGTGCGCACCCTCAAGGTTGCCCGCACGATTGCGGATCTCGCCGCGTCCGCTACCATCGGGCCCGAGCACGTGGCGGAGGCATTGCAGTACCGGGCGTTTCCAGAGGAGGTAACACCGTGAAATGGCTGTGGATCGGTCTTCTCGTTGCAGGATGGACCGTGGTGACGATGGCCCAGTCGTTCACCGTGGGGCGGATCGAGATCGTGGGGAACGTCAACGTCCCCACGAACGACATCCTGGCTGCGGTGCGGTTCGAGGTCGGCCAGGAGGCGACCCGGGACGAGGTGCTGGCCGCGGTCCAGTCCATCCTGAAGCTCGGCTATTTCGCGCAGGTCACTCCGGAGCTCGCGTTCGATGATGATCTCGTCGTGGTGCGGTTCCGGGTCGTGGAGTACCCCAAGATCGAGAGCATTACCTTTGAGGGGCTACCGCCGGCCCCGAAGGGGAAGGGAACCCTCCTCTCATGGCTCCAGGAGGTCCTCCAAGGAACGGGCCGGCCCACGGAGACCAAGCTCCGGGAGATCCTCACCGACGCTGGGGTGAAGGCCGGGGAGGTCCTGAATCAGGCCAAGCTCGAGGCGGCGCTCGCGGGCCTCCTCGAGGAGTATCGCAAGATGGACTGGGCCACGGTTCAGATCGTCCCTGACCTGAGGGGTACCGAGCTCGTGCTCGCGGTCGAGGAGCTCATCGTCGTCGGGCACCGGTTCCGCGGGCTGTCCACGATCCCGGAGGAGGAGGCGCGGAAGCTCGTCACCGTCCCCGTGGGGGAGGTGGGGCGGATCTCGCAGATCCAGGAGTCGCTCGGCGCCCTCGGCCAGTCCGTCTTCTTCTCCTCGGGAGGGGTCAGCGCGGAGTCGGGCGAGGAGGGCGTGAGGCTCGTGTGGGACCTCGTGGAGCGGGTGATCCTCCCCGAGCCCGCTTCCGTGGCGGGGATCGACCTTCAGGGGGTGACGGCGTTCCGCCTCGAGCGCCTCCGGGAGCGGATCGGCCCCCTTCCCGAGGGCCTGGTCACGAACCACGACGTCCTCCGCGCCCTTGGACCCGTCTATGACCACTACCGCCGGGAAGGGTTCTTCATGGTCGAGTTGGAGGGGGAAGGGGTCGAAGCGGGACGCCTGCGGGTGAAAGTGAAGGAAGGGCGCGTGGCGCGGATCGAGGTCGATGAGGGGTCGCGCACCGCGCCGTGGGTCATCGAACGGGTGATGGACCTCTCCCCGGGCCAGCTCCTCACGGAGGGGCGGTTCGTCGTCAGCCGTCAGGCGCTGATGGCGCTCGGCTACTTCCAGGACGTGGTCCTCGAACCGCGGTGGGAGGGCGACGAGCTGGTCCTCAAGGTCACCGTTACTGACATCGCCAAGCTCGGCAGCATCGGGGGGAACGTGGCGATCTCCCCCCAAGACCTCGGGATCGTCGGCAACCTCACCTACAGCCAGAAGAACGTCCTCGGGAAGGCGATCGACCTCGCCCTGTCCCTGGAGAAGGGGCTGACCGGGAGCGGATCCACGACGTGGTCGCTTTCATTCAGCAGCTATTCCTTCCCCGTGTTCGACCTCGTGAGCGTCGAACTGTATCGGCAGGAGTCCGGTACGGATCCGATCACGCTCACCTTGGGAGGAGGGGTGAGGCTCGCCTATCCCCTTGCCCCCTACCTCGACCTTGCGGTGGGCCTGGCGAGCGAGCGGGCGTGGGAGCTCCCCGCGGGAAGCGCTCTCGATCCGAAGACCTCGGTTGAGGTCGGGGTGACGATCGATGACCGCGATAGCCCGTTCTTCCCCCGAACCGGCCGCCGGGGGCAGGTCTCGCTGGAGAAGGCGGGGACGTTTGCCCCGGGGGTGGAGTACCTCGTCCTCAAGGCGGAGCTCGCCGGGTTCTCCCCGGCCGACGCCGTGGTCCTGCTCGGGGAGGCGCGGGCCGTCCTCGCGTGGAGGGCCCTCGTCCGCTGGGGGTGGGACCTCCCCGCTCGGTACCAGTTCACCCTGGGAGGGGTGGACTCCGTGCGCGGGGCGAAGGGGGTGCTCACGGATCGGTGCGGCCTCCTCAACGGCGAGTTCCGGATCGAGATCGCGCAGGGGTCGTGGATTGCCTTGTTTGGGGATTTCGGGGCGACCGGGGAGGGGACCGTGAAGTCGTCGCTGGGGATCGAGCTCGCGGCGAACGTGGCGGGGATGTTCGTCCGCATCTCCCTGGCGTGGCCCAACGACCGCGACCCGACGTGGGTCCCGGCGTTCGAGTTCGGGATGAGTCCGATGTTCTAGGGTGGGGATGCCGTTCAGAACCGAGCACAACGGAGGAGACAGATGAAGACACAGTGGATCGTAGGGCTGCTTGTTGGCGCGCTGGTGCTGGGGCTCGCGGGGGGCGTTGTGGGGAGCTTCCTCCTCCCCGGGAAGGGCGATGTGGGTTCCCTCACGGACCGCGTGACGAAGCTTGAGAGCGCACAGAAGGAGCTGGAGACGCGGGTCACGGGGATCACCGCGAGCGGGGCTGGGCTTCGGGTAGGGGTTGTGGACGCGGAGGCCCTCTTCCAGAAGGTGTTCCTGCCCCAGGTCCAGACCCAGCGGGGAGCGTTGGAGGGGAAGACGAAGGACATCCAGGCCCTCCAGGCTGACTATGCCGCGGGGAGGGTCACCGCCGAGGTCTACCAGCAGCGCTATCTTCGGCTCCAGGCGGAGCTCCTCGAAGCGACGCTCGCCGTGAACATGGCGATGCTCGACAAGATGATCGCCTCCCCCGGGTTCCTTACCCTGCGCTCGGATCTGGAGAACCTGCGCACGGAAGCTACCCCCCTCGGGACGGAGATTCAGAACGTGGTGAAGGAGGCCCAGGTCACGATCCTCGACCCCACCGGGTTCGCCCAGCGCCTCCAGCAGCTTCAGACCGCGCTGCAGGAGCTCGACCAGCTCCTGACCCAGGTTGCGGCGGTGAAGATCGTCGAGATCTCCCAACAGATCGCCAAGGAGCAGGGCTACGACATCGTCCTGCGGACGAGGGACGTCGTCGTCTTCCGCCGCGAGGCGACCGTGGTCGACCTATCCTCGGACGTGGAGGGCCGTCTGTGGCGGCTCTTCTCGTCCTAGGGGCCGCTCGTCGGGAGGCGGTGCGGGGAGGGCGATGAGGGACCGTCTCGTGGAGTCGGTGCCGAACGTATCGGAGGGTCGGGATCGGGGGGTGATCGCGGCCCTCGTTTCCGCGCTGGGGGAGGTGCCCACAGCGTGCCTCCTCGACGTTCAGGCTGACCCCGACCATCACCGGACCGTGTTCACCCTGGCGGGCGACCCCGACGGGGTGGCGGAGGCGATCCTGCGGTTGTTTGCGGAGGCCCTGCCTCGGATCGACCTCCGCCGGCACCGCGGGGAGCACCCCCGGATGGGGGCGGTGGACGTCGTCCCGTTCGTCCCCGTGCGGGGGGTGACGATGGCCGACTGCGTGGACCTCGCTCGGCGGGTCGGGCGGGAGGTGTGGCAGCGGTTCCGGGTTCCCGTGTACCTCTACGAGGAAGCGGCGACGCGGCCCCATTGCCGGGATCTCGCCCAGATCCGGCGGGGGGAGTTCGAGGGATTTGCAGCGAAGATCCACGAAGAGGAGTGGGCCCCCGACTTCGGGGAGCGGGTCGTCCATCCCACCGCGGGGGTCACCGCGATCGGGGCGCGGGAGTTCCTCATCGCGTTCAACGTGAACCTGGGGACGTCGGACCTTTCGGTCGCCAAGGCGATCGCCCGCGCCGTGCGCGGCTCATCCGGTGGCCTGCGCTACGTGAAGGCGTTGGGGCTGAGCCTTGGCGAGCGGGGGATCGTCCAGGTGTCGATGAACCTCACGAACTACAAGCAGACGCCCCTCCTCCGTGCCCTCGAGCTCGTGCGGATCGAAGCGAGGCGGTTCGGGGTCCCCGTCGTGGGGACGGAGATCGTGGGGTTGGTCCCGGAACAGGCGCTGTTCCAGGTGGCGGCCCACTGCCTCGGGTTGGAACGGTTCTCCCCGGATCTCGTCCTCGAGCAGCGGCTGCGATCGGCGCGCCGCGACTAAATGGAGTGGCCGTTTCCGTTCCGGCGGGTGGGGGTGGTCGGCCTCGCCC
>DSBZ01000189.1 GCA_011057175.1 Candidatus Acetothermia bacterium | reverse complement strand
GTCCTCCGCGTCGCCGGGAAGGAGGGGAGAGACGAGGGCTACCTGGGACCCCGGCCGAGGACGACCGTGACGTCGGCGGCCCGTTCCTCCTCGAACTCCGTCACCACGAGCTCGTCCATCCGCGCTGCCGCCTTCCAGTTGATGCGCCGGATCTCGTCCCCGGGGCGGTAGTCGCGGGTCCCGAAGAACACGATCCCCGCCCCCCCCGGCGAGGATCGCCCCCAGGATCAGGGACAGCGCCTCGTGCTTCCCGACGATCGCCCGCTCGATCCGGGACAGGATCGCCTCTCCTCGGCCTGCGACGTCATCGATCGTCAAGCTTTCCTCCTTGTGCGTAGTTCCAGAGGGCGCTCACCGCTCTGTCGACCGTGCGGAGGTGGTCCCCCCGCCGCAGCGGGGGGGTGCGGATGTCGCACGGACGGAGCACGGCGGCCAGCGCGGGATGCGGGGGCCACTCCCCGCCCTCGATCTCGTCCCACGCCCGTCGGAGGGGGATCGCCTCCCGTTGCGCTCGCAGCACGACCGCGGTCCGGCCCAGCCGGCCGGCGAGCTCGCGGCGGGGCTCGCTCGCCTTGTGGCCATAGCGCACCTCCTCGAAGAGCTGGGTCAGGACCCGCATCGGCTCTCGGCGGAACCCGAGGGCGACGGGGCGGTCGGCGAGCTCGCGCGGGCGGGAAGGGACCTCGTCCTGCATCGGGCGGAGCGGGCTCGCGATCACGTGGGCCACGGCGATCAGCGCGAGGAGCATGGCCAGAGTGCGGAGGAACTTCGCCCGGTGCTCCCGGGAGAGGATGCACCATGCCACCTGGGTCGCCAGGAGGACGAGGGCCACGACCAGGATCACATCGAGGAGCCACTCCGGGCCGGGAGGGGGATGGGCCCGTCCGGTGCCGGGAGGGTGGCCTCCCCCTCTCCCCGCCCGCCGCGGGCGCCCCGGAACTCGAGCCCCGACAGCCCCGCGGCGAGGAGCCCGCCGAGGAGCGCCAGCCGCTGCTGGGTTATGGTTCCAGCCGCAGGCCGAGCTCCCGGAGCTGCCCCTCGTCCACCGGGGCCGGGGCGTCGGTGAGGGGACAAGCGCCGGTCGTCGTCTTGGGAAACGCGATCACCTCGCGGATCGAAGGTTCACCGGCCATCATCATCACCCACCGATCGAGCCCGAACGCGATCCCCCCATGGGGGGGAGCTCCGTAGTCCAGCGCCCGGAGGAAGAACCCGAACCGCTGCTCCGCCTCCTCTCCCCCGATCCCCAGGATGCGGAAGATCCTCTCCTGAAGCTCACGACGGTGGATCCGGATCGAGCCGGAGGCGAGCTCGACCCCGTTCACCACGAGGTCGTAGCACTTGGCCCGCACCTTCAGGGGATCGCGTTCGAGGAGAGGAAGGTCCTCGCTGCGGGGGGAGGTGAACGGGTGGTGTTCTGAATCAAGGTGCCCTTCGCCTTCCTTGAACAGAGGGAAGTCCACGACCCAGACGAGGGACCACCGGTCCCGCGGGATGAGGCCGAGGTCGCGGGCCAGCCGCAGCCGGAGGTCCCCCAGGGCGGTCTCCACGACCCCGCCCTCCCCAACAGCCACGAGGACGAGGTCGCCCTGCTCGGCTCCGGCCCGTGCGGCGATCGCGGTGAGAATCTCCGCCGACACGTGCTTCCCGAGCGAGGAGCTGATCCCCTCGCTGAGCTTGACCCAGGCCAGCAAGTCGAGACCCTGCCCCTCTGCTGCTTCTGCAAGCTTTGCAAGCTGGCTCCGTGACTTGGCTGCGCCTCCCGGTACGGGCAACGCCCGTGCCACCCCGATCTTGTCCTGCAACACCGCGAGCACCGACTGCTTTGGGAAGAGATCTATTACATCCACGATCTCCATCCCGAACCGGAGGTCGGGCTTGTCCGAGCCGTACCGGGCGAGCGCCTCCGCGTAGGGGAGGCGGGGCAAGGGGAGGTCGATTTCGATCCCGATCGCCTCCCGGAACACGTGGGCGACGAGCCCCTCGAGGAGGGGAAACAGCTCCTCCGGGTCCTCGAGGAACGCCATCTCCAGGTCGAGCTGGGTGAACTCCGGCTGCCGGTCAGCGCGGAGGTCCTCGTCGCGGAAGCAGCGCACGATTTGGAAGTACCGCTCCACGCCCGAGGTCACGAGGATCTGCTTGAAGAGCTGGGGCGACTGGGGGAGGGCGTAGAACGAGCCACGCGCGAGCCGCGACGGGACGAGGAAGTCCCGCGCCCCCTCCGGGGTGGACCGGGTGAGCAACGGGGTCTCGACCTCGACGAACCCTTGCTTGTCCAAGTAGTTTCGGATGGCGAGGGCCGCCCGGTGGCGGAGGCGGAGGTTCCGCTGCAATCGGGGCTTCCGCAGGTCGAGGTAGCGATAGCGGAGGCGGGTCTCCTCGCTCGGGCTCCCCTCGTCAGCCACGGGAAGCGGGAGGGGCTTGGCGCGGGAGAGGACCTCGATCTCGGCGACCTCGATCTCGATCTCCCCCGTGGGCAGGGAGGGGTTGGGCGCCTCGCGGGGGCAGACCGTGCCCGTGACGCGGACCACGTCCTCGTGAGCGAGGTGAGCTCCGTTGCGCAGGACAAGCTGGACGATCCCCGAGGCGTCGCGGAGGTCCACGAACGTGACCCCCCCGAGGTTGCGCACTCGGTGGACCCATCCCGCGAGGACGACCTTCCGTCCGGCGGCCTCACGCCGCAACTCGCCGCACCCGTCCCTGCGCATCGTTTCCTCCTTTCCGTTGTGCACGTCCACCGCCGCGGGTGCTGCCACGACCGCCGGGGATCTTGACGGGCGTGGGTGCGCCCAGCCTCGACCCTTCTCCCCCGGCGTCCTCCATCTACTCGGCGGTGAGACGCCATTGCCGGATTGTAGTGGGAACGCATGGCGCTTACAGGGGCAGGGCGGAGGGGCAGATCGTGCGGTAGGCGCAGTAAGAGCAGGACGCGAACGAGGGCTTCGCCGTGAAGTCACCGGAGCGGATCCCCGCTGCCGCGTCGCGGATCGCCGTCGCTGCACGGTGGAGCATCCTCTTGCTCGGCGCCGCGCGGCCGACGACGACCTCCGGGGTGAGGAAGCGGAGTTCGACCTCGCGGGGGCGCTCCCCAAACATCCGCTCGTAGCCCAAGGCGTAGATCGCAAGCTGGAGCGACTCCGCTGCCCGCCGGTCGGCAGCTTCCTCCCCCACCTCGGACGTCTTGTAGTCGATGATCACCGCCCCGTCGGGAAGGCGGTCCACCCGGTCCCAATACCCAATCACCTTCGCCTCCTCGGCGCTGAAGGCGAAGAACTTTTCCACGAACACTGGCCGTCCTCCTGAACCTTCCTCGAACGCGTAAAACGCTTCCAAGGCGGATGCACCGTGCTGGAGGAGCTCCTCCTCGTGGGCTGCGGAGAGGAACCCCTCTGAACGCCAGGCGCGGCGGAACACGCTGTGGAGGTCATCCAGGGGGAGCGTGCGCCCCTGGACCTTGGCGAGGTGGTAGGCCTGAATCGCCTGATGGACCGCGTTCCCCAGGATCACGGTCGCGTGGAGGCGGATCGGGACGCGCAGCACATGGACGTAGCGGTACTTGAGGGGACAAGTGAGCCAGTCGTCGACCTGGCGGAACGAGAGCTGCAGCGGGCCCGCTCCCGCGGGGACCGGCACGGGAGGGGCGGGTTCCTTCCCCTCGCGGCGGATCCGGAACAGGGCTGGTGTCTCGGCGACCCGCTCCCCCAGGTTGTCCTCCCCGAGGGCCTCGAGGACGAACCGCGAGATCTTGGCCGCCCGTTTGCGGGGGACCTCGCCCGGGGGACGGTAGTCGTCGGCGGAGAGGAGGTAGAGGTGCCGCCGGGCGCGGGTCATCCCCACGTAGAACAGGCGCCGTTGCTCCTCGAAATGGGCGAGGTCCGCCGGGAGATCGTCGAGGCGAAGGTCGCGGGGCAAGACGAACGCGGGGCGGGAGGCCCGGCCGGGGAAGAAGTCCTCGACGAGCCCGGTCAAGAACACGGCGTCGAACTCCATCCCCTTCGCCTGGTGGAAGGTCATCACCTGGACCGCATCCGTCCCCGGCTCGGCCTCTCCGACCATCGGGTTCCACCCCAGCTCCCGCAGCTCGTCCACGTAGCGCACGAACCACGGCACCCGGTCATGGCGCGCGACCTCCTCGAACCGGCGCACGACCCGTTCGAAGAACTCGGCGATGTGTTCGAGCGCAAGGCCCGCGGCGGGGTCGCCGCTGTCGGCGAGCACCTGTAGGTAGCCGGTCCGTTCCATCAGGAATGCGTACAGGACGCGCCCCGTGGGGTTGCCGCGGGAAAGGGCCTCGCAGAAAGCGAGGTCGGCCAGCGCCCGCTCCCCCACTTGCTGCCCGCCTGCGGAGAGGGCGCCCTCGGCGAGGGCCTCGGACAGGACCTCGCGGAGGGGCCGGTGCGCCCGCTGGGAGCGGGCGGTGAGGAGGGCGAGGTCCTCCCCCCCCATCCGGTAGATCGGGGACCCGAGGAGGTGGTAGAGGGACTGGTCGTCATGGGGATCGGCCACCGCCCGCAGGAAGGAGAGGAGGAGCTTGATCTCCTCCTGATCGAACATCCCCGCCCGGTACCGCCCGGCGAGCGTCCACGGGATCCCGCGCTCGGCGAGCGCCCGCAGGTAAGGGTCAGGACGGTAGCGGTTGCGATAGAGGAGGGCGATCTCCCGATGCGGGACCCCCGCTGCGTGGAGCTTCTCCACCTCCTCGGCCACGAACTCCGCTTCCTCCGCCGCGGTCGGGAAGTGACGATGGACGGGGGGCTCACCGCGGCCGTGGGGAGAGGTGAGCTCCTTTGTGATGGCGTGCCCGATCTCCCCTCGCAGGGAAAGGGCTTCCAGCCGGTAGGCATTGGCCCGGATGAGGCGCGTGGACGCATCGAGGATCCGTTGCGTCGAGCGGAAGTTCCGGGTCAGCACCACGACCTTGGCCAGCGGGAACCTGTGCAGGAAGGCGAGGAGGTTGTCCCACGGCACGCCGCGGAACCCGTAGATCGCTTGGTCGTCGTCGCCGACCACGGTCACGTTGCCGTGGCCGGAGAGGAGCTCGACGAGCGCTAGCTCGGCTCGGCTCGTGTCCTGGAACTCGTCGGCGAGCACGTACGGGAACCGCTGGTGATACTCGGCGCGCAATCCGGGGCGCCCCGCAAGGAGCCGCATCGTGCGCATGATGAGGTCGCCGAAGTCCACGAAGCCCTCGCCCTCGAGGAGCTCCTGGTAAGCCGCGTAGCAGTCGGCGAGCTCGCGGTGGAGCTCGCGCTCGTCGGAGGGGAGGCCCGCTTGGGCCCCCTCCCACCACTCGCGGTAGCCGTCCGGCGACACCGCCTCGTCCTTCGCCCGCCCGATAAACGACAGCAGCGGAGACAGGAACCGCAGCGGCTGGCGCAGCGCCCGCGGGCGCAACGTGCGCAACGGGAGGTCGGTGAGGTGGTCGAGGAGGAAGGCCCGCTGGTCCCACTCGTCGAGGATCCGAAAGTCCGGGGGCAGCCCGGCCAATGGGGCGTTCTCACGGAGGATGCGCTCGCAGACCGAGTGGTAGGTGGCAACCCACGCGTCGAGGGCGGCGTAGCGGACCCACTCGAACGCCCGGTCGAGCATCTCCTCGGCCGCCTGGTGGGAGAACGTGAACACGAGGAGCTGGCTCGGCCGTTCCACGATCCGTTGGGCGATGAGATGGGCGATGCGGCGGGTGATCACGGTCGTCTTCCCCGTCCCCACCCCGGCCACGATGAGGAGAGGTCCGCTCCCGTGGGTCACCGCCTCCCGCTGTTCGTCCGTGAGCCCGTCGAGGATCTTCGCCATGAGCGGAAGTGTACCCCGGACCGAAGGCCCGGCTTCCCAGAGGGGAGCCTTGCACGGAGCATGGGGAGCGGAGTACGCTCGGACCATGAACCCGTTCAGCCTGTTCGTCATGCTCGTGCTCGTGGGGGCGATCGTCGCCGTGGGGGCGGTCGTCGTCTCCGAGTGCCGCGATGCGGAGCTCGTCGCTCTCCCGGCCACCGTGAGCGACAAGGCGGTCGTCGTCCGTGAGAAAACCGTGACCACGACGGTCCCGTCCAGCGGCTGCCCGACCTGCCCCGGGGGCGGATCGGGCGGTTCCACGACCGTGACCACCGTCGTCCAGGAGGAGACGTTCTACGTGACCCTGAGCCTTCTCGAGAACGGGAAGGCGACCCCTCAGCGGGTCGAGGTCTCGCGCGCCCTCTACGCCGAGCTGAAGGTCGGCGACACCGTCGAGTACCGGTTCCTGCGGGGCAAGACCTCTGGCCGCATGTGCAGTCGCCCGGAGGTCCTCGTCCCCGAGCCTGCCCGGTAGCTGCCTACATAGGTAACCCACACAAGGTCGCAGCCGTAGTCGTAGATCACGGGCGTGATCCGCGGCTGGACGACCCGGCGGTTGGCGAAGGCGTAGGATACCACGTAGCAGCAGTCGTTGGACCGCCCATCACCGTCGAAGTCCCCTCGCTACACGTCGCGCGGCACGACGATCTGCACGCGGAGGTCGATCAGCACGTTCGAGTCGATGTCGATCGTCACCGTGTCCGCCGTCCCGTCGCCATCGGCATCGGTGGGCCAGAGGCGGTCATCACTGACGCCGTCAAGATCGAGAGATGAGCGCAGCCGGGAAGCTGCCTGCGTCGCGCGGGTCCGTCCCGGCCGCGATCTCATCGTCGTCCGCGAAGCCGTCTTCATCCGTGCCCACCGGCGTCTTCACCACCGGGTGAACGATCGGGATCGGCTGGCTGTTGCACGGGTCCGGATCCAGCCCATCGATGAACCCATCCGAGTCCGAGTCGCGGTTCGTGGGATCGAGCACCGCCACGAACCGGACGTAGAAGTCCAGATCGTCCTCGTCCACGTACCCATCGCCGTCGTTGTCGATCAGGTCAAATGGGTCCTCGTCGATGAGGCCGTCCCGATCGTTGTCGAGCCCGATCAGCGTCAGCTCCACGCAGACCCACGCCACTTCCTCCCCGTCAAGGAGCCAGTCGTTGTCCGTGTCGTGGTCGAGGGGGTTCGTAGGGTTGAACGGGAAGAGCGCTGGGGGGTTGGTGTGCCCGCGCAGCTTCTCGAGGTCGGTGAGGTCATCGTGGTCGGTGTCGGGGTCGCAGGGATTCGTCTCCAGAGGGGCGCCTTAGGCGGGGCCGGGGATCGGGCCGTGGTGGCTGTAGTCGAAGTCGCTCACGAGGAAATCGAAGTGCCCATCGTGGTTGAGGTCCTCCTCACCGTCAAGGAGGCCGTCCCCATCCGAGTCCGGGTTGAGGG
The DNA here is from genome assembly GCA_011057175.1 of Candidatus Acetothermia bacterium. Taxonomy (GTDB): domain Bacteria; phylum Bipolaricaulota; class Bipolaricaulia; order Bipolaricaulales; family Bipolaricaulaceae; genus Bipolaricaulis. The sequence continues at coordinate 298 of DSBZ01000189.1, read as the reverse complement.
GATCCACGCACCCGCAGACCGGCTTGACCCATCTTCTACAGTTGGTTTTGCGAAGTGAGCTTCGGCAGGGCACTACGACGTCTGGACAAGTGTCTTGGCACCACGAGTGAGCTCTCGTGCCGGAGGGGGGATGGCCACCCCGGCAGCCTGGAACACGTTGCCCGCGGTGCCCTTGAGCGGTGGCCGCAGGACGTAGCGCTTCAGGGCACGGCGAACCTCCACTTCCCGTACCTCCCCAAGGTCCCGCAGGACATCGCCCCACTCGAGCTTGAGGTCCTTCCTCTGGAGTCTGCGTGAG
>DSBZ01000139.1 GCA_011057175.1 Candidatus Acetothermia bacterium | reverse complement strand
CACCCATGCTCCGTACTTCACACCGCACCTCCTCGGCTCAGTTTGCCCCCCCAATCTTGGGTGGGGTCATCGTTCGCGCTGACAAGGATACACACCTCGCGTTGTGCTGACCTCCTCTTCCGAGTAAAGCTACAGGCTGCGAGGCTTGACCACCCCCCTCGCGAGTTCCACATGGGCTCTGTCCTAGGGGGGACTGAATGGCACCGACGCCCTTCTCTGATGAGGGGAAGGCTACTGCTATGGTCGCGTATCTCCCGCAGAAGTCCCCATGGCCGGATGAATTACCTGGAGCTGATCGAGCTCATGTACATCGCGGACCGGGAGGCGCGCAAGCAATGGGACTATCCACTGACGGGCGGCGCCTACTTCTCCCTCCCCCAAGGGCCGCTGGTAAACCGGATCAAGGATCTGATCACCGATGACCCTGCGTACTCAGGGGGGCGCGTCTGCAGCAACAGGGCTGCCTACATATTAGGAGGCGATACCTGACCTGCGAACGCAATCAACGCGGAGCCTCCCTCGCGACGCCCCCCGTGGCAACGATGAAGGCAGCGGCGGCACGCAGCTCATCCATGCCGAGAGCACAAAAAGGAGGCCCCCTTCCCTTCTCTACGCCTCCCCTTCCCCGCTTGACACAGGCTTCCCCAGGTTCCTACTCTGGTCTGGTGCTCTACGGCAGCGACCAGACCTCGATGTTGTCGAACGCGACATGGAGCGCGGTGTTCCCCGCGTAGGAACCGCACCCTACGCCGATCTGTCCCCCCACAAGGGAGCCGTCAATGGTCTGGTAGACCTGCTGTCCGTTCACGAAGAACGTGAGCTGGGTGCCGCTTGCTTTCACCGCGACCTTGTTCGTGCCAGGTCCAGTGTGGATCGCTTCATGAGACGTCCAACCCTTGAGGGTCGTCCACGTGCCAGCCACTTTCTTCTCGAGAAGGAACGTACCAGCGGGGCTGACGAGGAAGCGGTAGTAGTTGTCCCAGTCTACGATGCGGAACATGACGTACGGGCACGTCTTATTCTCAGTCCCAGAGATGAACTCCATGTCTACTTAGAGTTCGAAGTCCTCGAACTGGCCAGCAGCAGAGTTCTTCACTGCTCTCCACTCCTCCGGCTGGCTCTCGTAGTGGTACTTGCCGTCGGCGATCCACCACCGGTACGTTTCCCCTCCTCCAACGTACCAGCTGTTCCCTTCGGCCTGGGAAAACCGTTCCTCGTCCAGAAGCTTGGGGCCGGACGGTCCGAAGAGGCCACATCCCCGACCTCACCGAGCGCGTGATCCCGCGGCAGATCTTGTCGCAACCCACTCCCAGCGATGAAGAGTTTCTGCGCGGGCTCCTGCGCAAGCGGGTGGAGATGGTGGGGCTCCTCCCCGCGGGCGGGGCCGCCGAGACGTGGATGTCCCCCCGTCCGGCCCGTGCCGACGGGCTGCCGGCGAGAATGGTCGAGGCAGGGGAGCTTGCCTTGGTGCGCGTCCAAGAGGTGCGCACCCCGTTCTACGCCCGCTCCGATGCGGAGAAGGCCCCGCTTGACGATCAGGTTAGGTTCATCGCTTGCTGGACCCCCTCCTGTGGTGCCGGGACGTGCTGGCCAAGCTGTGGGGGTTCGCCTACGCCTGGGAGGTGTACAAGAAGCCTGAGCAGAGGACCTATGGATACTACGTGCTCCCAGTCCTCCATCGCGATCGGTTCGTGGCGCGGTTCGATGGCCGCTACGACGCGGAGACGAAGACCCTGCACGTCCTCGGATATTGGAAGGAGACCCGGCGATCCGCGACGCGTTCGGGCGGTTCCTCGGCCACCTCGGGGGGAGGAAGATCGCCTCGCCCCCACGTCCGTAGCCTCGTGGAGATCTCCGAGGGGGCGTTACAGGGATGGCGAATGCAGCTGCCTTTTCGTCGATCGTGCCGGAGCCCTCGCCTTCGCCGAGGCGCCCCGAAGCGGTAGAATGCGCAGGTATTCCAAGGAGGTGGATCCAATGAGATTGCTGGCGAGGCTGGTAACGGGTGGTGGGGTGGCCGCGTTCTTCTTCTTCTCCTGGGTCATCATGATGCTTTGGAACAGCATCATCGCCGGGCACCTCGCGCTCGCGAAGTCCCTCTCCTACCTTCAGGCGTGCGGGCTGTGGTTCATGCTGACCCTTCTCCTGGCTTGGACGGGAATCGGTCTGGGGTGGAGGTTCCGCACGAGCTGGCTTTCCGAGCGCTGGAGCGAGGAATTCGGCCGGGACATCGAGCGGAAGATCAAGAGCGGCTTCGCCCGTTGGGTGGGGGCGGAGAAGGACCTAGACTGGGATGAACTGGGGGAGAGGATCGAGAAGAAGATCAAATCCCGGATCAAGGAGTGGCTCGCCGAAGGGGAGGACTGACCTCTAGCTCTCCCGGCGCACGGTGAGGCGGGTCCCTTCCTGGCTCACGACCCGCACCCGGTCGCCTTTGTGGATCGGCTCGCCTTCGGCGTGGGCCCGCCAGTACTCCCCTTTGACCAGTACCCACCCTTCCGGGGCGAGGTCATCCTTTGCCACGCCGGATAGGCCGACCATCGTCGTCAGCGGCCGCGGCCGCCTCCGCTGGGCGAGCAGCCCTTTGGAGGCGATGAACAGAAACACGAGGGTCAGCGTCCCCACCGTGGCGGCGATCGTGATCCATGATAGGCTCAGTGCCGACCCCTCGAGCTCGAATAGGGAGAAGGATCCGATCAACAGGCTCACCACCCCGCCGGTGGTGAGGATCCCGTCCGTGGGCGTGAACACATCGAGCACCATGAGGAGGACCCCGAACAGGATGAGGCCGATCCCGACGAGACTGATGGGGAGGATCTGCAGGCCCAACAGGGCGAGGAGGAGCGAGATCCCGCCCCCGACGAGGCCGATCCCGATCCCGGGGGTGAAGAACTCGTAGATGAGCCCGTACAGCCCGAGGAGGAACAGGACGTAGACGAGGTTCGGATCCGCGAGATAGGAGAAGAGCTGCTCCTTGAGGGTCATCCCGATCTCGCGCACGGGGAGGCCGGCCGTGCGCAGGATGCGCCCGTCACGCAGGACGTAGCCATCGAGGGCGGAAAGAAGCGCGGGGAAGGAGTCAGCGAGGATCTCGATCACCCCGAGATCGAGGGCCTCAGGGGCGGTCGCGGTGGCTGATTCCCGCACCGCGCGCTCGGCCCAGTCCGCGTTGCGGCCCCGCAGCTCGGCCACGGCGCGGATCCGGGACACCGCGTCGTTGACCGCCTTCTGAACGATCGGGTCATCCTCCGGTGCCGTCTCCCCGGAGATCGCCACGGGGTGGGCGGCGCCGGTGCTCGTTCCCGGGGCCATCGCCGCTACATCCGCGGAGAGGAGGATGAACGTGCCCGCGGAAGCGGCCCGCGCCCCGGCCGGCCCGACCCACACCACGGCCGGGACCGGGGAGGAGAGGATCGCCTCCATGATCTCCTTCATCGCCGTGTCCAGGCCCCCCGGCGTGTCGAGGACGAGGACGACGAGCGCGGCCCCCGACCGGCTTGCCTCGCGGAGCCCGCGCACGACGTAGGAGCTCGTGGCCGGGTTCACCGTCCCGTCGAGGGACAGGCGGACCACCTCCGCCCCCGAGGCGAGGGGGGAGAGGAGGGCCAAGATGACGAGGAGTGCACGGGTCATCGCCATTGATTGTACCGGCGCCGGCCCCTCGCTTCGCGGCGCACGACGGGCGTCCGCTATACTCCAGTTCGCGATGAGGCACTGGATCAGCGGGATCGCGATCGGGGGTCTGTTGTGGGGGATGTGGATCCTCCTCTGGCGCGGGGCCTCGTGGCCCGTCCTCGCCCTGGGGGGGCTCTTCCCGTTGGGGATCCTCCTCGGAGCGGTGTGGGGGCCGTTGCGCCTGGAGTTCCCCGTCACCGCGTGGTGGAGGCTGGACCTGTGGGCCGCGTTCGGCCTCGCGGTGGCGGCGCTCGTGATGCAGGCCGTGGCCCGTACGGGATGGGCGATCCTCACCGGTCGCATCCAGCCCGGGGTCATCGCCATCCCGATCCGCGTCCGGTCGGAGATGGGGCAGCTCCTCCTCCTGTGGGCGATCACGGTCACCCCGGGGACGATCGCCCTCCTCGTCGAGGGGGACATCGCCTATGTGCACTGTCTCCATCGGCCGTCCCAACCCAGGCTCCCCGGGGCAGCGTGGGTGGATGGCCTCCTCGTGAGGTTGTGGGGATGAGGACCGCTGTCCTCGCCACGCTGTTCGCCACCGCCCTCCTCCCTCTGGGGAGGCTGTGGAAGGGGCCGACGCTGTGGGACCGGCTCACCGGTGCCGCCTCCCTCAACGTGCGGATCGCCCTCGCCCTGGCGGCAGAGGCGGCGTTCGCCGGGCACGGGATCCTCCTCGATGTGGCCCTCTCCTATGCTTTGCTTGGGTTCCTGGGCACGGTCCTCGTCGCCCGGTTCGCGGAGCGGGGGCAGCGGTGATCGGGCTCGCCTTCCTGGCATGCGGGCTCGCCCTCCTCTTCCTGGGAGGGCTTGGCCTGTTCCGATTCAGCGGTCTCTACGAGCGGCTCCAGGGAGGAGGGGTGGGGGATATCGGAGGGTCGACCCTGTTCCTGGTGGGGCTGATCCTCCGCTGTGGCTGGGAGGCCACAGGAGGGATCCTCGTGTTGCTGATCGCGTTCTTCCTGTTCACGGGCCCTCTGTCCACCCACGCCATCGCCAAGGGAGCGTTCGTGCGCGGGGAGCGGCCCAGAGGGAGGGCATGATGGTCGTGGCCCTCCTCGCGGCCCTCACGTTGGCATTGGCCGTGTTCGCCCTCACCGGGCGCCGGCTGCTGTGGGGGGTGATCGGCGTCGGCGTCCACGCGTTGGCCCTCGCCGGCGTGTACCTCTTCCTCGCCGCTCCCGATGTCGCCCTCACCCAGGCCGCGGTGGGGTTCGGCCTCGTCACGTTCATCTACCTCCTCGCGGTCCGTCGCACGGGGAAGCTGACCGTGGCCGCCGTGGAGACGCCGCACCTCCTCTATCAGGAGAACGAGCGGGTCACGGGACTGGAGTGGGAGATCCTTTCCCGGTTCGGGGAACAACTGCACCGGGATGTGGAGGTGATGTGGGTGCCGCGGGCGGAGATCCCCGCCCTCCTCCGGGTGGGGGACGCGGAGATCGGCGCGGGAGCGCTCTTCCCCCGCGAGGGAGAGACCCTCCTCCTCTCCCGTCCCGTCCTCCCGACGCGGATCGTCACCGTCCGCTGCGGGCCCGGTCCCGTGGGAGCGGTGGCCGGGGATCAGGGGCAGGACTTCCTCCCTCCGGGTGGCATCCTCTACGAGGACCACACCGCCCTCGCTCACGCCCTGCGTCGCGGGGAGGTGGGGGCGGCGGTGGCTGACCTCCTCCACGTTCGAGAGTGGGGCCTCTCCGGCGAGGTGAGCGTCCTCGACACGAAGGACGAAGAGGAGACCGCGTTCCGCTTCGCCCTGAGCCCGGCCGAGGCCGGGCTCCAGGGGGCGCTTGACGCGTTCCTCGACGAGCTCGCCCGGTCCGGGGAGCTCGACAAGCTCGTGCGGAGGCATGTCGGATGAAGCCCCTCGCTGCGCTGACGGTCCTGGGATTGCTGGTCCTGCTGGGGCTCGGGGCCAGCGGGCTCCTCCCGCGCCCCGAGCTCCCCCTGCCCGAGCACGTGGCCGCGGCATGGGGGGCGAGGAACCTGGTCGCTACGATCGTCCTCGGGGTCCGCCTGTGGGACACCCTGTTCGAGATCCTCATCTACGCGATGACGATCGTGGGGGTGAAGCTCGGGCTCCGGCCCGTGCGGTGGGAGGGGGCCGGGCCTCCCGTGGCGGAGACCCCCCTCCTCAGGCGGGCGGCGGACCTCCTCCTCGGGCCGGTGGTCGTGTTCGCCCTCTATGTCGCCACGAGCGGGCATCTTGGGCCGGGAGGCGGCTTCCCAGCGGGAGCGCTCCTCGGCACTGGGCTCCTCCTGGCCCTGGCCAAGGGGGTGGAACGGCTGAGCGCGGAGGTTTACGAGCCGACCTTGGAATGGGTGAAGTACGGGGCGATCGTGGCCATCCTCGCCCTGACCGGGGTCGTCCTCGTCCTGGGGAGGAAGGGGAGCCCGTATCTCATCGCGGCGAACCTCCTCATGACCGTCGAGGTCGCGATCGGGGCCTGGGTGATCCTCCACCGGTTCGCGAAGTCGCGGGGGGAATTGTAGGATGGAAGGTCTGACTGCGTTGGCGTTGGCGATCGCCCTCCTTGGGGTCGGGCTGTGGACCCTTATCGTGCGGCGGAACCTGATCTGGAAGCTCCTTGGGCTGAACGTGGCCTCGAACGGGGCGATCCTGTTCCTCGTCGCGCTTGCCCATCGCCCCGCAGCGCGGCCGCCCATCACCGGCCTCGGGCCCGGCCCGTCCGCCGACCCCTTGCCCCACGCTCTCGTCCTCACCGCGATCGTGATCGACTTCGCCACGCTCGCGCTCGCCCTTGTGTTCGTGATCGTCCTCACCGAGCGCCGCCACACCCAGGACGTGCGGCGCCTGGAGCGGGATGAGGAGCACGGGTGGCCGGAGCGCTGAGCGGGGTCCTCGCTTATCTGGGCTGTGGCCTCCTCGGGTTCGTGGGGGCGCCGCGGGCCTTCTCCCTGTTGGCCCTCGTCGCCGGGGTGGGGTCCCTCCTCAGCTGGGCGCCGGGGTTCCCGGAAGCCCTCGTGGGCGGCCTCCCGTGGGGGATCGCTGTGGCCGCGGACGATTGGACGCTCGGCTTGTGGGCATTGGGCCTGTTCCTCCACGCGGTGCTCCTCATCCACGCTCGCGACCGCAAGGATTCCTTCCATCCCCTGACCACCGTTCTCATTGGGACGTGTCTTGCCGCGGCCCTATCGAGGGACCTGTTCAACCTGTACGTTTTGCTGCACCTCAAGTCGCTCCTCGCGCTCGTCCTCATCGCCTCCGGCCGCAGGCAGCCGGCGATGTGGGCGGGGGTGCAGTACCTCATCCTGACCCAGGTCGGGCTGATCCTATACCTGTTCGGCTTGGGCCTCGTCTACGGGCGCTTGGGGACCCTCTCCATCTCCTCCCTCGCCGGGCGCGGAGTGGACCTCGGGGATCCCACGCTCGCGGTGGGGGTGGGGCTCCTCCTCGCGGGAGCCGCGGTGGAGACGGGGTTGTTCCCTTTCGGGCTCTGGCTCCCACAGGCCCATGGCCAGGCTCCGACCGAGGTGTCGGTGTTGCTCTCGGGGATCGTGGTCAAGATCGGGGCCGTCACGCTGGCCCGGCTGGCGGAGGCGTTTCCGGTGGGGAACGTGGTCGTGGCCATGGGGATCGTGACCGGGTTCGGCGGGATCCTGTACGCCCTCTGGGAGCGCGACCTCAAGGTGTTCCTCGGGTTCCACACCGTGTCCCAGCTCGGGTACATCCTGATCGGGATCGGCCTTGGCGCACGGACGGGCGCGCTCCTGTACGCTGTGGCCCACGGCCTGTTCAAGGGGTTGCTCTTCCTTGCCGCGGGGGAGGCCGTGGAGGGATGCGGGGAACGGAGGATCGCGGGTTTGGCGGGGCAGCTGTCGGCGCCGGTGGCGGTCGCCCTCGGGGTGGGCACGTGGGCGATCGTGGGCCTTCCACCGCTCGCCGGGTTCGCCGTGAAGGGGGGCCTTGCGCAAGGGGCGCCCGTTTGGACGAAGTCGGTCCTCGCCGCCCTCGGCCTCGGGACGGCTGCTTCGTTCGCGAAGCTCATCCCCCTCCTT
>DSBZ01000249.1 GCA_011057175.1 Candidatus Acetothermia bacterium | reverse complement strand
GTTCTGGCGGGAACAAAGCTCACCGAGACCAGAGATCTCGTTTTCCGTCCAGGTCAGGGTGTAGCCCGTGGAAATGTCCCCAGTGATCTGCGGGTCAGAGCCGGAGGTCCACCCTCCCCCACTTTTCTGCCATTGGGTGGACCCCGGAACGTATTGGAGGCCCGGAGGAAGCGTCTGCTCCACCACGAGTTCGTACACTGCTGGATCGCCAGTGTTGCGGATTGTAATCGTGGCCGTGTTCTCGGAGCAGACATCCATGGGCGATTGGGCCACCAACGTGGCCACAACGGAAGTAGAAGGGATGAGCACGGAGGAGGAGTCGGGCGCGGAGGTCAGGCAGTCCTCCCCTCCGCAACCCACCCCGGCCTGCACCCAGTTCGTCAGCCCTGCACAGCTCGTCATCCGGGCGGTGACGGTGAGGGTCCGTGTGGCCCCGGCCGCAACCACGGGGATCCGCCAGCTCACACCGTTGATCACCCCGCCCTCGTGGTCCTCGTTCGGGTACGTCTGGACGTCGGGATCAGCCGTTGACGAGACGTACTCCAGCCCGCTCCCGAGGACATCGTCCACCCACACCTCGTAGGCCGGTCCAGCGCCACCGTTCGTGACGTAGATCGTCCAGGTAACTTGGTTTTGGGTGGCGTAGATGACCTCTGGGGTCTTTGATACGTAAAGGACCGGCTCCCGGAGGATTGAGGGTGTAACGGAGGCGGAAACGGAACAAGAGGAATAGCCACAGGAGTCTTCAAAGAGGGCGGTGGCCGTAAGCTCCCGACCTGGGTTACAGCGCTTGCGCACCTGGAAGGTGAGGATAGATTGCGCCCCGTTGGGCTGCCCCACAAAGGCATTCCCGTAATCCCACTCGTAGTAAGCCCCGTAGTCCGTAGGGATAAGGTTTGGTGGGCAAATGCCACTGCAGCTGATTGTGGAGAGATCCACAATGTAGTAGTTCAGATTTCCAAGCTGGAGGCGGACGTTGTGGGGATCGAAGTCAGAGGTTTTAGTGAGGGTAAGGTTGATGGTGTACGTTCCGCAGGGGTCCACGAAGTCTTCGGGGAGCCCGGACAGGGCGACGCTCATCGACGGGGTGACCGCCGTCACGACGAGGGCCTCCGTAACTTGGCACGGCTCCGTGCACTCATCGCCCGTGGTGCAGCCCGGTCCGAGATCCAGCGTCGTCCAGGTGTAGAAACTGTACGAGTCCGGGCAGGAGGCGGGGAGGGAGTCTGGGGTGAACTTCAGGCGGTACGAAGTCACGAGGGTCTTCCCCCAGACGAGACTGTTGTCGTCGATACCCTGGATCTCCAGCGTCCCGCCAGGGGTCGAATCGACCACGTTCACCGGGTTTGTCGGAACTCCATCCACCGTGATCTCGAGCGTCCCGTCCACGTACTGCTGCAGGTTCTCGGCGTAGGCGATGAACGTGAGGTCGGTGAAGTAGATGTTCGGGCCGCTTTGGGCGAAGGTGTAGGTGTTCGTGTACGTGATCTCGCCGCACTTCTCCTGGATCAGGGGGGTCGCCGTGCGGCTCGCGGTGACGAGCTGGTAGCACTCAATGGCGATGGGGACCGAGTCGGAGGATGAGATCGGGCACCCGCAGCAGTCCGTGGCTGTTGCGGTGGCGCTGAGGGTGGCCAGCTGGCCGCACTGGTGCATCCCGGGCGCCCGAAGGCCGATGGAAGTGTTCCAAGGGGAATCCCCCGGTGAAACCGTCCAGGTGATCGTCCCCCCGGTTCCGTCACCGCCGGGGGTCCAGACGCCTCCGCCGGAGTCCGTAACCACGAACCCCGCGGGGACGCTGACCTCCACGGAGATATCGCTCGTCTGGCCCCCCCCGCAGGTGTCGAGCCCGGCGAAACTCGCCGCAAGCTCGTAGCTCTCCACCTCGCAAATGTAGACCTCGTTCGGTCCCGTGAGATCCACAGAAAGCGAAGGCGGGCCACTGGTGTTGTAGCCTGTGCCATAAGTTCCCAAAACAGCTGGAGGACGAAATTCCTCGCCACACACGTTTTCGTAAATGGCCTGCCAATAAAGGGTTCCGGAAGGAGCATCCGCGCACCAGTCTCCGGTGTAGACCACATCAAAGGTAAGGTCAAAGCTTCCATCGGCTGGAAGGTCCGGGAGTTTAAAGCACGACCCATCCCATGTGGCAGGAGCGTGAACGTTTTGGATGAGAAATGTTGGGGGGAAGTCCACACACACCCGCACATCTCTCGCGGGGCCGTCGCCGGTGTTGGTCACTGTCATCGTGACCGTGGTTCCGTTAGGATCGCAATAGGGGATTTGAATCGCCGGCGGGGTGAAATCAAGGAGGGGGTTATCCACAAGAAGGTGGATAGAGGCTGTGGCCGTCCCCCCGTCTACCGCGGTGTCGTAACAAACGGAGCCGTCGTCGCAGCCAAAGCGCGCATCCGCTGTGTTTTCCAGCCCCTCGCAGGCCACTACTTGCGCTTGAAGCTCGATTTGCACCTGCTGGCCGGGCTGAATTGTGCCGAGTTCCCAAACCACGGTCTGGCCTTGGGCTTGCCCGGGAGGGTTCGAACTCACATAGGAAAGCCCACTTCCTAAAACATCGGTAACCACGACGTTATGGATCGGTCCCAGCCCGGTGTTCTCCACGGTGATCGTCCAGGTCACCGTGTCGCCCACATGGGCGCTGATAGTCGCAGGGGTCTTGGAGACCCGAATCGCTCCAGGGAGGATTTCTACGGAAAGGGTGTCGTAGGGGGAAGTGACGAACCCGCTGCCCTCCGCAGAAGCCTTGTGGGTTCCAGAGACGGTGGAACAATTCGTGGCGAGCTTAAAGGAAATGGTCAAAGTTCCCGCCGGCGGCAGTTCGTACTCATAGCCCAAAATTTCATCCACATCCCAGATGAGGTGAAGCCCAACTTGGTCAGGATTTCCCGGAGAAGTTGAGCCATCGTGGAGGGTGAGGGTAGTGGAATCTGCCACGTAGACGAAGTTATCGTTGGCGCGGGTGAAGGTCACGATGATGTCCGAAAGGGTTTGAGTTGTGTCGTTGGTGAGAACGATCGTGAAGGTGGCCTGCTCACACCGGCCCATCTGGGTCGGGCCGATGAGGTCCACGGTCTGGGCGGCAGCAAGCCACCCTATCCCAACCAAGAACGAGAGAAGAACGAGCGCTCGATAGCTTTTCACCATCATCCTCTTTCCCCCCCAAAGCGTCCCGCGTGCGGAGTTCGCCCAGCCTGCACGGGCCAGAGCCAACGACGCATGCTGGATTATAAGCGTTCCCCCGCCGCGGAGAAATGGAGTTGCGCAAACCGAAGACGGGAAGATCCCGGCCCTGAGTTGGACGTACCTCGTGGGCAGGAACTCGCTCACCGCGCCGCCGACAAACGCTTCGCAGGGGCCCGCGCGGGAGAGGGCCAGCGCGGCCCTGACGAACACCGGCCATGGGGCGGGGTGCGGGGAGGAGAGGGTGGACACGAGGAGCTGTGTCTTGTCCCCGAGCTCGGCGAGGAACACCATCCCGAACGTCGTCAGGGCGAGTCGCCACTCCAGGGGAAGGAGCCTCCTTCGGGGAGCGATCGTACCCGGTGCCCTCCTCCGTCGCGTATACTTCCCCCTCCGCCGATGAACCCGAGGTACATGCGCGAGAGGATCCTGAACGGGCCCATCCTCTCAACGATGCTCCTCCTCGCATGGCCGGTGATGCTCACCGCTGCGCTACAGGCCCTGTACAACCTCGTGGATGCGTTCTGGCTGGGGAGGCTCGGCACGGCGGCCGTCGCCGCCCCCGGGATGGCGTGGCCGATCCTGTTCTTCTTCATGTCGTTTGCCAGCGGGTTCCAGGCCGCCGGGGCCACATTCGTCGCTCAGCACTACGGGGCGGGAGACCCGCAGGGAGCGGAGGAGTCCGCGGGGCAGATCCTGGCGTTCCTCGGCCTCGCCTCCACGGTCCTTGGGGCGCTGGGGTTCACCCTGGCGCCGACCGTGCTCCGTCTCATCGGCGCTCCGGAGGAGATCTACCCGCTGGCCCTCACCTACCTGCGCATCGAGTGCTTCGGCCTCCCGATCATGTTCCTGGCCCACGCGTTTGGTGGGCTGATGCTGGGGTTGGGGAACACCCGGCTCGCGATGTACCTCAGCGTGGGATCGCTTCTCCTGAACGGGGTGCTCGATCCCCTGTTCATCTTCGGATGGGGCCCGATCCCGGGGTGGGGCGTGGCGGGCGCGGCGGGGGCGACGATCCTCTCCCGGACCCTGGTCGCTGCGGTGGGGCTGGAACTCCTCTTCTCCGGGCGCGCGGGGATCCGGATCCATCTCACGAACCTCCGGCCCCGTCTCGGGCGGATCCTCCCCATCCTGCGGGTGGGTCTCCCCAACGTCCTCGATCAGGCGAGCACCTCGCTCGGGTTCGTGATGGTGATGGGGCTCGTGTCCGGGTTCGGGACGGCGGTGGTGGCGGCGTACACCGTGGGCAACCGGATCATCAACCTCGTGAACGTGATCAGCTGGGGGGCGGGGAGCGCGCTCGTGGCGATGGTCGGGCAGAACTTGGGGGCCGAGCAGACGGAGCGGGCGGCGACGATCTCCCGCCGCGGGATCGGGGCGACGTTCCTCGCCCTGGTCGGCCTCTACTTCGTGACCCTCCTCCTGCGGCGGCCCCTGTTCGGGCTGTTCGTGGCTGACCCGGAGGTCATCCGCCAGGGTGCGTGGTACATCGCCGTGTTCGGGACCTCGGTCCCGTTCTTCGGCCTGTTCGATGGGGCGGCGGCCACATTCCGTGGCTCCGGCCACACCGTGCCCCCGATGGTGATGGCGATCATCCGGCTGTGGGCGTTGAGGGTCCTCCTGTCCTGGGCCCTCGCCTATCCGTTGGGGTTCGGGACGACGGGGCTGTGGGCGGGGATGGCCCTCAGCAACTTCCTGGCCGGGCTCGCCCTCCTCCTGTGGCTTCAGCGCGGGACTTGGAAGAGGAAGGTCATTCGCGCTCCGGCTGCCGTTCCTGGGGTGGCGTCGTGAGGGAGCCGCCGACGCGCGCCAGCCGGCGCAGCGCGCTGAGCTCGTCCCTCGCTCCGAGCTTCGCCCGCCGCACCGCCTGGCCGAGGACCTCGATCGTCCGGTCGTAGGTCTCCCGGTCCACGGGATAAGGCATCCCATCCTTCCCCCCGTGGGCATAGGCGAATCGGGCCGGATCGCGGAACGAGACCGGTACCCCATAGAGGAGCTCCGCCAGCAGGGCGAGGGCCCGCAAGCCCTTCGCCCCCACCCCGGGGGTTGCGAGGAGCCCCTCGAAAGTCACCGCCTCGCTCGTGTACGTGGAGAGGAACACGGTCTGCAGGCGCCGGGGGTCGAGGTCGGACACGAGGATGGCGTGCCGGCGGGGAAGGGTCAGGCCCCGGAGGCGCGACAGCTCGCTTGCCAACCGGGGCGGCGGCTCGTGCGCGAGTTCGGGGATCGCCCTCCGCACCCCGTCCGCTTCCCGCGCCACCAGGTTCAGGACGAGATCGGACCTCGGTCCCACGATCCCCGCATGGGGCTCGCAGACGAAGTCCACAACGGCCTCGGAGTTCCAGTGATAGCGGCGGGCCATCCCCGTCTTCTCGTTCATCCCCTGCTGGATCACGCACCACCGCCCTGCCCGGTCGAAGAAGAAGGCGTGGTGGTAGATCTGGAAGCCGTCCTGAAGAGCGGCGGAGTCCACCTTGGCCGTCATCCGCGACGCGTACACGAGGGGCTCTGGCTCGACTGCGAGCTTCGGGCCAGCCTCGGCGATCTCGAACGGCGTGCGCCGCGAGGTGGCCCCCTTGCCCCCTGCGGCCCAGAGGCCGATCTCGTTCCCCACTTCGTGCAGCGCTTCCTTGAGCGCCCCGCAGGCGGTCGTGGTGAGCCCGCTCGAGTGCCAGTCGAAGCCGAGGAAGCACCCCAGGCCCTGGAACCAGCCTGGGTCGGAGAGCCGGGCCAGCACGCCCTCCGTCCCGAACTCGTCGGCGAGGACGAGGACGATCTCCCGTGACAGGCGGACCATCCGCGCGAAGAGCCAGCGCGGAGCATGGCCCCCATGGAGGGGAAGGTCCACGATCCCCGTGCGTCCCGCCATCGGGGATGATGGTAGTCACGGTTCCTTGCCCGGCAAGCGAGCGGACCGCTACACTCGTGCTGACATGGATCGCCAGGACGTGGTTGCCTTCCTCAACGAGCTCTTCCCGCCAGCGCTCGCTGAGGATTGGGACCGGTCCGGGCTCCAGGTGGGTCCGCTCGAGGGGCCGTGTCGGAGGGTCGTGGTGGCCCTCGACTTCGATCTCGAGGTCGCTCGAGACCTGAGCGCTGTGGACCTCGTCGTGACCCATCACCCGCTCCTGTTCCGCCCGCTCGACCACGTGCTCCCCGAGACGCCTCTGGGGGCGAAGCTTCAGGCCCTGCTCTCGTCCCGAACCGCGTGTTACGCCGTACATACCCCCTACGATTCCGCTCAGGGCGGGCTGGGGGAGGTTCTCGCCGGGTACTTGGGCCTCGAGGAGGTGCGGCCCCTCTCCCCCCGGGGGAGGCTCGTCAAGCTCGCCGTGTTCGTGCCCTGCGGGCACGCGGACCGGGTGGCGGAGGCCGTGTTCGCGGCTGGGGCAGGGGAAATCGGTCGCTACGGCCGTTGCTCGTTCCGCTCCCGCGGCATCGGGACGTTCCTTCCCGGGGAAGGGTCGCATCCCTACCTCGGGGAAGTGGGGCGGGAGGAGCGGGTCGACGAGATCCGGCTGGAGACGGTGGTCCCTGCCGAGCGCCTCCCGGCCGTGCTCGCCGCGGTGAAGGGGACCCACCCCTACGAGGAGGTGGCCTACGACGTGTACCCCCTGGAGAACCCGTCCCCCCTTCACGGCTTGGGAAGGGGGGGAGACCTCCCCGGGCCGGCCGCGGCGTCCGATGTCGTCTGCCGGTTCGGCGAGGCGTTGGGTGGGGCCGGGCCGCGGGCCGTGTACGGAGACCTCGGCCGGGAGGTGCGCCGGGTCGCCCTGTGCGGGGGGAGCGGGGGGGACCTCTGGGAGGATGCCCTCGCTTTCGGAGCCGAGCTCTACCTCACCGGGGAGATCGGGTACCACCAGGGACGGGCTGCCTCCGAGTCCGGGCTCACCGCGGTCGCGTTCGGGCATCAGGAGACGGAGCGACCGTTCGTGGGCCACGTGGGCCGGCTCCTGAACGAGCGGTTTCCCGATTTGATGGTGGTGGAGCGATGAACGAGGCACTGGTCCAGCTCGTTGCCCTCGCCGAGGCCGATGCCAGGCTGCGCACGCTTGACGGGCGCCTGGCCGATCTCGAGCGGGAGGAGAAGCGCCTCCACGACCGGCTCGCCGCCGAGGAGGAGGGGTTCACGCGCCGCCAGGAAGCCCATCAGGCCCTCCGCCACTCCGCGCTCGCCAAGTCGAGAGAGGCCGACGACACGGACGAGAAGATCCGCACCTATCAGCACAAGCTCGATCACGACATCATCCCCTACAAGGAGATGGAATACCTGCGGGAGCAGGTGACCTTCCTTCGCGGGCGCCTGGACGAGCTGGCCGATGAAGCGCTCCGGCTGATGGCGGAGGCGGAGGCCGATGAGGGGAAGCTGCGGGAGGAGGAGGTCGCCCACGAGGAACGCCGGGGGCGGTTGGAGGAGGAGCTGGCTGCGCTCGCCCGGCGGCGGGCCGAGATCCTGGCCGAGCAGGATGCCCTTCGGCTCAAGCGCGATGAGCTCTTTCAGCGCGTTCCTGCCCGCCTCCGTGGGCACTACGAGCGGCTCCTGGGGAGCGGGGGGAGCCCGGTGGTGCCGGTGGTGGGGGGGG
>DSBZ01000123.1 GCA_011057175.1 Candidatus Acetothermia bacterium | reverse complement strand
TTTCCATCGCTCTTCCCTCGCGCCCTCCCCGCGCGATCACCCCGCCGTGGCAACGGTCAGGAGCTGCAGGCCGTGCCTCCCTCGCCAACTCCTACACTCCTGCGCTCTCCACCTCCCGCAACCGAAAGTCGGGCTCGAACGCGTTGAACAGGTCGAGGTACCGCTCGAGGAGCGCTGTCATCAGAAACCGTTCCCGCACCGTCTCCCGGGCCCGGGCTCCCATCGCCTGCCGGAGACCGTCGTCCCGCAGGAGTTCCACCATCCGCTGGGCCGCCTCCTCCACGGACGCGACCAGGAACCCGTTCACCCCGTCGATGATCTGGTGCCTGATGCCGCCCACGTTCCCACCGACGACGGGGGTTCCCTTCCACATCGCCTCGGTCACGGTGAGGCCGAACCCCTCCCGCGTCGACTTCTGGACGACGACCGCGGCCCGGCGCTGGAGCGCGTTGACGAGAGCCCCATCCTGCCGGCTGAGGATGATTATCCGCTCCTCCCGTTGGTCGAGGAGCGACCGGTACACGTCCTCGCCCTCCGGATCGTCGGTGGCCACGTTTCCCAGGAGGACCAGCGTCGCCGGGGTCTCCTTGCGGGCCAGCTTGAACGCCTCGATCACCCCCTGGGGGTCCTTCCAGGGGTCGAACCGGGAGATCTGGACCACCAGCGGAAGATCGGTGGGTATCCCGTAGTGGGCGAGCCGCTCGTCGACCTCGGCGGGGGAGAGGTCCCGGTTCTGGCTGGCGAAGGCATCGATCGCCGGGGGGAACACGACCTGCGGGGTATGCAGCTTCTGGCGGTACTCGGGCATGGACACGATGATCGCGTCGTACCGCTCGATGAACGGGACGAGGTAGGCCCACAGCCCGGGGTGTGGGTCCGTGAGGTCGATGTGGCACCGCCAGACCCAGGGCCCGCGCTTGCGGTAGTGCTCCACGAGGGGGAGGGGCTGGGGGTCGTGGATGATGACCACGTCGTGGTCGAGATGGTTGCGAACGCCGTTCTCGTACACCGTGTCCTCGTAGATCTGCTTCTTGCGCGGGCTCAGGTTCACGTCCCCGCCCTGGAGCGCGTTGTGGAACTTCTTCGTCACGCTGAAGAAGTCGGGGGAGCCCTGGATCACCCTCCATCCGGTCTTGATCCCAACGTCGTTCATGAGCAGGGTGAGCGAGGACAGCAGGGTCGCCACGCCTCCCCCGTAGTAGGTGGAGTTGACGTGCGTGACGTGCAACCCGCGAAGGGGGCGCGCCTTGTCCCGGATCCGGTCCACCACCGCATCCCCCACCAGGGGGCGGTAGTCGTCGAGGGCCAGGAGCTTCCCGGGCATCCCTCCCCCTAGTAGCGGAACACCGCGGCGAGGCAGTCCCCGCCGGGGACAACCTCTGGTGGAACAGCGTACACCGTGCCCCTCCGGAACAAGGTCTCCACCGCGATGAGGTCGAGGAGGTCCTGATCTCCGGGCTCGGGTGATTCGTGGACCGCGACCCCGCCCGTGGGGGCGATCCTCCCCCAGCGTTGCACGCCTACGGCTACGAACAGGTCCTCCACACGGCCCTCGCGGGCAGCGCGGAGGACCTCGGGGAGCTGGGCCGAGGCCAGCCCCGTGCCCACCCGCTCGGCGAACTTGTCCGCGGCTCTCTCCAGGGCCCGACGGAAGTGGGGCTCCACGAGGGCCCACGCCTGGGCGTGAAGCTGTTCCGGGGTCAGCCGGTCAGGGCTCCCCGTGACTCCACCCTCCACCAAGTGCGGGTAGGAGCTCGCCTCGCGGTACAGGGGGAGGAGGTAATCCACCCCTGCCAGCACGAGGGGAACGGGCTCCGGGGCGAGGTACGCCCTCAGGCCCTCGTCGAGCCGGCGGAAGAACCGGAGGATGTCGTCCTTGTGCCCGGCATCGGCCCCGCCGTGGCCGTGGTACGCCACGGCCTGCCTCCCCGGCCCGCTGGTCGCGGCAGTGCGGAACTGGAGGTGCTTTTCCACCAGATCCGCGCGCAGGACGTCGGCGAGGGCGGTCGGCACCTCCTCGACCGGGACCTCGGTCACGCTGTGGCGCGTCCCCAGGAGCAGGCGGACCTGGTTCTGGCTCAGGGCCAGCACGTGGAACCGGCCGTCCCCGGTGAACAGGGGGAGGAGGGGCTTCACGTGGAACCGCCCCGCCACCACCACCAGCTCCTCGAACCGCAGGGGAAGGCGCCACTTCTGCATCTCCCCCCCGCCCACGAAGATGGCCAGTCCGTCGCTTTGGTACGACCAGAACAGGCTGTCCCCGACCAGGTTCCACGCCGGCTTCAGGAACTCCTGGGCCTCGGGAGTCCTCAGCCCGAGCGCCAGCAGCCGTTCCTCGGCTTGGCGAAGGAGGTTCTTGAGGCGGATCGCGCCCTCGCGAGCCGCCGGCCCGGCGCGACCCGTGGGCAAGAAGAGCGACACGCAATGGGGGAACGTTCGCTCCACAAGGTCCCTCAGGTCCTCTCGCCGCAGTCGGTCCATACACTCATGGTACCCCATGGGGAGGCGCGTTCCAGCCGCTGGCGGGGAGGGTCCGGCTCCTCCAGCGGCGGGAATAGCCGGAGCGCACCTGACGATCCTAGAGTTCCTTGCGGGAGAAGGCGACCACGGCCGCGGCGACGGAGATCCCAGCCAGGACGAGTCCCGCGACCACCGGCCACAGGAGGGGGCCCGGCGCGGCCCAAGATGATCTCGGCGGGGGCGCTGGTGAGCCCGGCCGGGCTGTAGCGCACGGCGGGCTCCCAGATCGAGGCGATCGACAGGAAGACGAACACGCCCAATCCCAGCCCCGCCGCACCGGCCTGCGAGCCCACGAGCGAGGACAGGAAGATCATGATCCCGAGGATCATCAGCCCCCAGACAAGCCACATCCCGGTCGCTTGGGCGAGGGGCAGGAGCGGGGCCTCGCCAAACACGGCATACGTGAGGGCCCAGGTGATCGCGGTGCCCACCGCCACGGTCCCGATGAGAAGCGCGCCTTGAGCCAGGTACTTGGCGACGATGAACGCGGTGCGGCTGAGGGGTTTCGTGAGCACGAGCACCGCCGTCCCGGATCGGCGTTCCCCCGACACCACGCCCGCGAAGATGATGATCGCCGCAAATGTCACGATCTGTACGAGGTTCCTCGCCCACTGGAGGTAGGCATCGCGGAACGTCGGATCCGGGATCTGGACCACGAGGCCCGTGTCCGGGGCCACCGCCTGGAGGAGCTGGGGGGTGAACCGGGCGATCACCGGCCCGGTGATGGCGAAGAAGAGGACGATCCCGGGGAGGACCCAGATCCGCCACGTCTTCACGATCTCCCACAGTTCCTTGCCCAGGAACGCCCGGAACGGACTCATCGTCCCCCCACCAGATCCACGAACACGTCCTCCAGGCTCACCTCGACCGCTTCCAACCTCCGGATCCCCACGCCCTGGGCTGCAGCCGCGGCCGAGATCTCCCGCTGCGCGCGCTCGACGTCGCTGACGGCGAACACGACCCGGTCGTCCGCCGGCCGTTCGACCGCCGACACCCACGGTGCCTGGGCAAGCGCTGCGAGGAGAGGTCCCGCCGACGGAGCGGCTTCCACGGCGATCTTCTGCACTCCGTAACGGGACTTGAGCTCGCCGATGCGGGCCTGCGCTGCGACGCGCCCCCGGTGGACGATCGCCACTGTGTCGCACACCCGCTCCAGGTCGGCCAGGATGTGGGTCGAGAAGAAGACCGTCGTCCGACCCGCCAGGTAGGAAATCATGTCCAGGACAGACTTCCGGCCGATGGGGTCGAGGGCACGCGTGGGCTCGTCGAGGAGGAGCACGGACGGCGCGTTGATCAGGGCCTGGGCCACCTCCAGCCGCTGCGCCATGCCCCGCGAGTAGGCCCCCACGCGCGCCTTGACCCCAGACAGCCCCGCCAGGTCGAGGAGGGCGTCCACGCGAGCGCGGAGCGTATGGCCTGACAGGCCGAACAGACGGCCCGTGAACCGGAGGAGCTCTGCCCCGGTCATCCACGGGTAGAACCCGGGCACGTCGGGAAGGTAGCCCACCGCTGCCCGTACCCGGTTCGTGGAGGTCAGGACGTCGTGCCCGGTGTGCACCGGGTCGGGCTCGCAGGCTGGCTTCCGCGCCGCGGCGAGGAACACGATCGCCCCCACGAGCCCCAGCGCGAGGACGACGATCCACACCCACCGCCGGCCGGTGAGGAGGCGGCTGGAGGGCGTGCGGAGAGCGATGATGAGGGCGAACGCCTGCAAGCTGAGCTGGACCAGACCGAGGAGGGCGATGGCGACGATCGCCCACGTCGGCAGGTCACCCCAGGCGCCCACTGGAACCCCTTCCCATGCGAGAAGTATGCCGCCCCACAGCCCGCACGGGCCGGTTGCGGGTATCATCGCTTCACTCCTCAACCGATCAGGAGGCGCGATGGACCAGCGAGAAGTGGCAGAACTCATGGAGAAGCACGGGATCCCCGGGCGAGACGCCTATGACCTGCCCACGAGCCCCCACCGGTTCCCCGACGGCGCCCAGTACCGGATGGAGATCTCCGGGGTCGAGCGGCCGGAGGTCCTCGAGGCCACCGTGGACGAGGCCCGCAAGCGGAAGGTCCCGGTGCACCGGATGATCTCGGTGGTGATGGGGGCAACGCTCCTCACCCGAAGCGAGCTCAAGGAGTTCGCCCAGATCGCGGCGGAGGCGAGGGTGGAGGTCATCCTCACCCCAGGGCCCCGCTCGGGATGGGATACCGGCCGCCAGCTCGTGACGCCGGAGGGGTCGTTGTCCGGCCTCCGGTTCCGGGGATCGGATCAGCTGCGGTACGTGATCGCCGACATCCTGCGCGCGGTCGAGGTCGGGTTCCGCGGCTTCCTCGTCCTCGACGAGGGGCTCTTGTGGCTCCTCTCCCAGATGCGGGCGAAGGGGGACCTTCCCAAGGACGTCGTGTTCAAGGTGTCGGTGTTCGCCGGGCACGGCAACGCCGCCGGGGCGAAGGTCCTCGAGAGCCTGGGGGCGAACACGTTCAATCCGTTGGGGGACCTCTCCCTTCCCGCGCTGGCCTCGATCCGGAAGGCGGTGAAGCTACCGCTCGACCTCCACATCTTCCTCACCGACTCGTTCGGCGGGTTCAACCGCTTCTACGAGGCCCCGGAGATGGTGCGCACCTGCGCCCCGTGCTATTTCAAGTTCGAACCAGGGCCGGCGTGCGTCGTCGGTGCGGGGGCCCTCTACAAGCCGTGGGTACCCGGGAAGACCCTCGCCGATTGGGGCCGGGAGAAGGTGAAGCAGGCCGCGATCGTCCACGAGCTCATCCAGACCTCGCTCCCCGGGGCGGTGCTCTCGGAATGGGGACCGGCGGACCTCGCGTTCCCCAGACCGGAGGGAGGATGACGTTCAGCGAGCTCGTCGCCCTGATCCAGGCCGAGGACATCCATTGGGTGGACCTGCGGGCGACCGACCTCCTCGGCCGCCTCCGTTGCCTGACCCTCCCTGCAGGTGAGGTCTCACCGGCGCGGTTCGAGAAGGGGGTGGGGGCGCCGACCTCCCACTACGGTGTGGAGGGGGACGGGGACCTCGTCCTCCTCCCCGACCTCTCCACCGCGCGCGTGGACCCGACCCGCGATCCGCCCTCCGTCGTCATCCTGTGCGATCTGGGCAGGCCCGGAGAGGGCCTCCATCCCTTCGCTCCCCGCTCTGTGGCCAGGGCAGCGGAGGCGCTCCTCGCCAGCGCGGGGCTGGCCGACGAGGCCCGGTTCGGGATCGAGCTCGAGTTCTATCTGTTCGCGAGTGTGCTACGGGAGGACGGCCCCCTCTCCCAGGCAGTGGAGGTCGTGCCCGTGGGGCCAGCGGAGCCGAGCGATGTCCCCGGGCCCCGCACCGCCTACCACGCCGGGGGCCCCGAGGACAGCGGCCGCCGGCTGAGGGAGCGGGTAGCGGAGGTCCTCGGGGGGTGGGGGATCCCCGTTCGCTACCACCACCACGAAGGGGGGCCGCTGGGACAAATGGAGATCGAGCTTGGGCTGGGACGGCTTCTCGATGCGGCGGACTGGACGGCCCTCGCCGTCGACCTCGTCTCCCGGGTGGCGAGCGAGGAGGGGATGGTCGCCTGCTTCCTTCCCAAACCCCTCTCCGCCGAGGCGGGGAGCGGCCTCCACTTCCACCAGCTCCTCCTCAAGGGAGGAGAGAACCTGTTCTCCGGGGGGGGCGGTCTCTCCGAGACCGCCCTCCACTACGTAGGGGGACTCCTCGCCCACGGCCGAGCCCTGTCCGCCCTCGTCTCCCCGTCCACGAACTCCTACCGCCGCCTGGGGCCGGGATTCGAGGCGCCGGTCCACCTCGCGTTCGGCCGCGGGAACCGCACCACCGCGGTGCGCATTCCGGGCTACCTCACCGACCCCAGCCAGGCACGGATCGAATACCGCCCTCCCGATCCCACCGCCAACCCGTACCTCGCCCTCTCCGCCTGCCTCATGGCGGGGATCGATGGGATCCGCCAGGGGCTCGATCCGGTCGCCAAAGGGTGGGGCCCGTTCGCTAGCGGCGCCGAGCCGCTGGGCCGACGACGACGGGTGGCCGCGCTCCCGAGGAGCCTCGCGGAGGCCCTCGACGCCCTGAGACGGGACCAGGAGTTCCTCACGTTGGGCGGGGTGTTCCCCGAAGAGCTCCTCGCGCGCTGGATCTCCATCAAGGAGGCCGAGGTCCGCGCCGTGGCTGCCCGGCCCCATCCCTACGAGTTCTTCCTCTACGCATGAACGCGTTCCGGAGCGCGGGGCTCTCCCTGGGGCGGTTCCCCCCCGGAGCGCGGGGGATGATGACCGATGTCCCCGGGGTTCTCGTCGGACACCGCACGATCGTCCACGGGGAGGGGACAGCGGCGATCCGCACCGGAGCCACAGCGCTCGTCCCCCCGGGAGATCCGTACGCGGAGCCCCTCCCTGCCGGGGCGTTCGTCCTCCACGGCCACGGCAAGGCGATGGGGCTGTGGCAGGTCCTCCACCTCGGGGAGCTTGAGACCCCCCTCCTCCTCACGAACACCCTCGCCGTCCCCCGGTGCGCCGATGCACTTCTCACCTGGACCCTCGCTCGACATCCCGAGGCGCGGTCCGTGAACCCGGTCGTGTTGGAGTGCAACGACGGGGCGCTCTCGGCGATCGAGACCCGGCCCGTGACGGAAGACGATGCCCTCGCCGCCTTACAGGCGGCGTCGGACGAGGTGGTCGAGGGGTGCGTGGGAGCGGGGACGGGGATGATCGCATTCGGGTTCAAGTCCGGGATCGGAACGGCATCACGGATCGTGGGGCCATTCGCCGTGGGAGCGCTCGCCCTGCCGAACATGGGCCGCCGGGAGGACCTCCGCTGGCCACATGGTCCCCCCCAGGTGGGCGCGGTCGAGATCCCGCGGGGGGAAAGGGAAGGATCGCTCGTCGTCGTCCTCGTCACGGACGCCCCCCTTCTCCCGGAGCAGCTCGCGCGGCTCGCCCGCCGGGCGGCCCTCGGCGCCGCTCGCACCGGGGCCCCCGCCGCCGCGGAAAGCGGGGACTTCTTCATCGCCTTCTCCACGGGCTGGCGAATCCCCCGTGGAATGGATCGCGTCCAAGTGGAGTTCATCGCCGATCGTTCTCCGACGATGGGGAACCTGTACCGGGCAGCGGCTGAAGCCACCGAAGAGGCGATCTACTCTGCCCTCCTCGCCGCAACGCCCCTCGTCGGGCGCGACGGCCGAGTCGTCCCTCCTCTCCCCCCACGCTGAGGACTACGCCACCCGCGCTCGGGCGTTGGCAAGGGCGACGCCGCCAATCGCAACGAGCCCACCCGCAACGGAGAGCCAACTCGGGATCTCGCGGAGCCAGATCCAGGCGATCCCGATCGCCAACACCGGGCTCAGGTAGAGGAAGCTCGATAGATTCGAAGCGGGAAGC
>DSBZ01000153.1 GCA_011057175.1 Candidatus Acetothermia bacterium | reverse complement strand
CGGTTCGAGGTGGGCGTAGGGTGAAACTGCGCTGGCAGCGGGCGCTGGTGAAGCTGTCCGGCGAGCTCATCGGCGGACGGGGGGGGCCCCTCGATGCGGGGGGCCTGCGCTTTTGCGCGCGAGAAGTGGGCGCGGCCCGCAATGCGGGCGCGGAGATCGCCCTCGTCACCGGAGGGGGGAACGTCGCCCGCGGCTCGGCCCTCCCCCACCTTCCGCCCACCGCCGGGCATACGATCGGGATGCTGGGGACCCTCATCAACGGCCTCGCCCTCCGTGAGGCCCTGACCGAGGAGGGGATCCCGTCGCTCGTCATGTCCGCCCTCCCCTGCCCGGGAGTGGCGGAGGCGGTGGACCCATGGCGGGCCCGGGCCGCCCTGGAGGACGGACAGGTCGTCCTGTTCGTCGCCGGGACGGGCAACCCGTTCGTGACCACGGACACGGCGGCCGTGATCCGTGCCCTCGCCGTGGGGGCGGAGGCGGTCCTCAAGGGCTCCAAGGTTGATGGGATCTACGCAACCGATCCTGAGACAGATCCCGCAGCACAACCCCTCCTCAGGCTGGCTCACCGCGAGTACCTGACGCGGGGGCTGCGGGTCATGGACGGAGCGGCGGTGGCGATCGCGGCCGATCACGGGCTCCCGATCGTCGTCTACCGCGCCGACCGAGAGGGGGCCCTCGTTGCCGCCCTGGGGGGGGAGATCGGCTCCCTCATCGCCTGAAGCCTCCACGCGAACGGCCGCCGGCAAGCGGCGGCCGTCAGTGGTCCCAAGGGGATTCGAACCCCTGTCTCCGGGATGAGAGCCCGGTATCCTCGACCCCTAGACGATGGGACCCCGCGGGATTATAGACCCCCTAGGGGCCCACCTCCACCGCGTCCACAGTCAGGCAGTACGGATATGGTTTTCCCGCCCGATCGAGGAGCTCGGCGATTGCGAGCATCACTGGCACCGCCTCCGGGGTCGCGAACGTTGCCGCCAGGAGCTCCCCCTCCGCGGGACCCGCCCCTGGGACAAGGCCAATCCGGAACGACGCGGCTCCATCTTGGGGATCAAACGCCAACACTGTATACGGCTCAGGGCAACGTACGTCGGAGAAGTAAAATGGCCTTCCCGCCTCGTAGATAAATGCTCCCAAGAGGGATCCGACGACCGCCTGGTCGGCTGTGACGCGCAGCATGTCCTCGACCCGTTCCAGGTTGAGGGTCACTGCGGTGAGGCTGATCGTGGCCTTGCCCGGGCTAAGCGTGAACGGGAGCTCGATCCCCGCCCAGTCCACGAGCTTCACGTCTCGGAGCTCGACGGCCACCTCGACCTGAGGGACCTGCACCCGGCGTACCGTCACCTGCACCGTGACGAGCTTCCCCGCCCGGGCTTGCGTCCGCGGTCCCTCGACCCGGAACGCAAGCTCCCCCGTCTCTGAGTCGAGCGATTCCTGGGTGACCCGATATGGGGGTTCCGCAATGAGATCGAGCGACACTTCCTCCAGGGTGAGGGGCGCGGTCGGCGTGTACTTCAACAGGCCCTGGAACGTGCCCACCGTCTCCCCGTCGGTGGAGACTTCGACCGTCGAGCCGACGGCCTCGAGCTGGACCCTCGGCTGGCCGAAGAAGATCGCCTTGTCGGGTACGGCTTCCTGGACCCCCGCGAAGCTGGTGAGTGCGGTCGACCGATACAGGTAGTCGGACGGGAGCTTCTCCTCGACCTTCACCCGGTGGGCGAGGAGGAGGCTCCCTCCGAGCGGCATCTTCCCGCCCAGGAGGAGGGTCGTGACGAGGGAGAGGGAGCTATCGTCCTGAACGAGGATCGGCTTCCCATCGGGAGCGACGAGGTCGAGCTGGCCGAGGCCCGTCGCGTACCCGAGGAAGTTGCCCCGGGCGTCGGCGAGTTCAACCCCCACGACCTGGGACGAGACCGTCCCCTTGGCGACGAGCTCGAGGCTGTCCACGCGGATCGGGGTATCGTTCCGGTCGGCGTCGGTGAGGGTGAGGGTGGAGTAGGTGAGGGACGAGGGGACGGTCGCAAGCACGCGGCCCGCATCGGGAACGCTGAGCGCTACCTCCTCGAACCCCGCGGCAACGACCCGGTCGGGGATCGGGTCCGTGAACACAAACGTCTCCTCCTGCGGTCCCTGTTTCCCCTCCCGCACCGTGATCTTCCAGGTCGGGGCCACCGTCACCGGTTCCCTGGGGAGGAACGTCGGCGGCACGGTCACCCACAGGCGGACCCGCCCGCGGGCCTCGTCGAACGCTGCGAACGCCGGCTCGGGAAGGGTCACTTCGAGCCCCGCCGGAACCTCGATCCGCGTCACGCCGTTGTTGATGTCCACGGTCCAGATGAGCTCCCGTGGCCCATCTACCCGCACCGCGGTCACGTACAGGTGCAGGTTGTTGACGTCGGGGGTGTCCCACACCTCGGCCTCAGCGACGAGGAACGTGTCGCCGGGATTGAGGATCCCCCCCTCGGGCCCGGGAAGGCCCTCGGCACCGAAGCTCCCCTCGACGACGAACCTCTCGGGGGCGGCGTCCACGAGCTCGATCATCCCTCCCTCATCCCCCTCCGACCACCACAGGCGAATCCGCGGCTGAACGGTGTGGCCATGCACGATCCTCTCGGTGACCTTGATCCACACCGTGAGCCAAGCCTCCCCATCATCGGGGAGCATCCGCTCTTCGGCGGGGCGGGGGAGGAGGATCTCCGAGATCGGGAACCCCGTTGACCGGGCCAAGACCCGCGTCTGGCCTTCGATCTCGATTCTGAGCTCGACCCACTCGATCTCGGCTGCCGTGGCCGTGCCCAGGTTCTCGACAACCACCCTTGTAAAGTAGACCGGATCGCGATTGCCTGCGTCGTTGTCGCGCAGCAGGGCCCGCATCACGAGCCCCGTATCGGTGGGGTTGAACGGCTTGTTCTCATAGGCGAGGTCGCGGTACTCCTCGATCTGGGCGAACGCCACCGCGCCCGCCGCCATCACCAGCGCCACCATCAGCACCTTGCGCATCGCCACCTCCTTGGCCCAGCGATGATACCGTGCTCTGGCTAGCAGGACCCGCGAGGTCCTTCCCCGCGCCACGCTCATTGCGCCTCCTCTGCGGTCAGCCGCACGTAGAGCCGCTTGGCCGCTGCCTGCTCGGCCTCCTTCTTCGAGCGGCCCCGGCCCACGGCTTCGCCGGCGGGGAGGGAGACGCGGACTGCGAACACCTTCCTGTGGTCGGGGCCGTCGGCGGTCACGACCTCGTAGCGGGGGAGGACCCCAAACCGGGCCTGCCCCAGCGCCTGGAGGAGCGACTTGTAGTCGGCCGATTCCGCTTCGGCTCGCCCGGCCAAGCGGGGGCCGAGGAGCGCCTCGGTGAGGCGGCGGGCCCCCATGTAGCCGTGGTGAAGGAACACCGCGCCGACGACCGCTTCGAGCGCGGCGGCGAGGACCGATGGCCGGGCCCGGGCCCCCCCCTCCTCAGCCCCCTTGCCCAGGCGGAGGAGCTCTCCCAACCCCAGTGCCGCGGCCACTTCGGCCAAGACGGGCCGGGACACAGCGACCGCCCGTAGCCTGGACAGCTCTCCCTCGTCTCGCTTCGGGAACAGCCCAAACAGGAGATCGGCTACGGTGAGGTCGAGCACCGCATCGCCGAGGAACTCCAACCGCTCGTTGCTCTCCTCCCCTTGCTCGTTGGCGTACGAGTCGTGGGTGACAGCGAGGCGGAGGACCTTCGCGGGGAGCTCCAACCCAAGCCGGGAGAGGAGGGAGGTCATCGCGGACCACGATCCGCCGGATCGCGGCGGCCGAGGAGTCG
Organism: Candidatus Acetothermia bacterium; assembly: GCA_011057175.1. Taxonomy (GTDB): domain Bacteria; phylum Bipolaricaulota; class Bipolaricaulia; order Bipolaricaulales; family Bipolaricaulaceae; genus Bipolaricaulis. The sequence continues at coordinate 4,109 of DSBZ01000153.1, read as the reverse complement.
CTCCAGCCTGCGGTTGAACCTCGTCAGCCTCGACTCTTGCGTCCCGAGGGGATCCACGAGGACCGTGTACAGCCCCACCCTCTTCCCCACGAGGACATCGGTCAACAGCTGATCGCCGATCAATGCCGTCTCGCCGGGATGGGCCCCGAGCGCAGCGAGCGCCCGGCGGAGCCCACCCCGCAGGGGCTTGTGCGCACGATCCACAACGCGGATCCCCGCGTCCGCCAGTTCCCGCCGGAACGGCTGGTGGGGAGGGATCGAGGCGTTGGTGAGGACCGCGATCCTCATCCCCCGCTCGCGGAGGGAGGCAAGGAGGGCCCACGTCCGTGGATCGAGCTCCCACGACCGCCACCCACAGAGGGTGTTCTCAAGATCATAGATCAACACGCGGATCCCCCGCTCCCAGAGCGCCGTGTAGTCCACGTGGTGGATCGAGCGCACGGCCTGATCCGGGCGGAGCCGCTTCACCGCTCGACCCGGACCTCCCCGATCGGCACGAACCGCGCTGCCGATCGAACGAGGCGCTCCGCCTCCGCGGTGCACCCTGGGGCGACGTAGATCCTGAAGAGCTTCTTCGCCCCCTCTTCCCGATACTGGCGGCGCACGTTGCCGATCCCATCGAACGCGGAGAACACGGCATCCAGGAAGTGGACCGCCTCCGCCCCCGTCTCCACCCACATCGTGACCGCATCGCGCGGTCGAGGGAGGAGAGCGAGGGATGCGAACCGGTCACCCATCCGCTCCCTCCCCGGCGAGGAGGCGGTGGAGGGCGAGTTCCGGGTCGCAGCCGAGCCGCCGCGCGAGGGCCACGACCTCGAGAAGGGCCTCCCCGACGAGCTTCTCGGGATCGGCCCCCTCCGGAGGCGGACGGAGGTACACGCCAACGGGGATCGGTCTCCCTCCTGCTTCCCGCACCTCCACAAGCTTCGCTGCCGTCACCAGGGCAGGGCGTCTCCGCCCGCGCGCCGGCCGGGGCTCAGCGCCCTTGATCTCCTCCCACTGCACCCGCACCGCGTCCGACGTGGCCGCTTGCCCGTCCCCGAACACGTGGGGGTGGCGGCGGACAAGCTTCGCCCGCAGGGCATCGGCCACCTCCCCGATCCCGAACCGCCCCGCCTCGGCCTCGATCTGGGCGTGAAGGAGGACCTGTAGGAGAACGTCCCCCAGCTCATCCCGCATCTCGTCGGACGTCCCATCGGTCAATGCCTCCGCGGCCTCGTACGCCTCCTCGAGGAGGTACGGGACGAGGGTGCGGTGGGTCTGGACCCGGTCCCAGGGGCACCCCCCCGGTCCGCGGAGGCGGGCGACCACCATCAACAGCTCCTCCAGTGCTTCGATGGGACTGCGGGACCCGCTCATCGCGGCTGGGGGAGGGTGAGCTGATCGAGGAGGCCAGCCACCTCCTCGGTGCGGAACGTGGGGTCAACCGACGCGATGCGCTTCAGGTCGTCCACCGCCTCCTGGTACTGGCCGAGCTCGGCGTAGAGCTGAGCCCGCTGCCACAGGAACTCCAACCCAGCCGGTCCCAAGGGGGTCCCCGCGCCCGCTCGGCCCTCCTCGACCGCCACCATCTGGGTGTAGATGGAGAGCTTCTGCTGGGGCGTGGTCGCCACCTCGAGCGCCCGGCGGTAGTAGTCGAGGGCCCGGTCGTACTGGACCTTAGCCAGATAGCAGTCCCCGAGGCCGAGCAACGCCTCGAGGTTCCCCGGCGAGAGGTCGAGGATCGCCTCGTATTGGGGAATCGCCCCATCGTACTTGTACTGGTCGCGGAAGTAACTGGCGAGGAGGTAACGGGTTCGGAGGTCGGTCGGATCGAGGTCCACGATCTTGCGGGCGATCGCCTCCTTGAGCGACACCGCGACCGCGCGGGACAGGGCCTGGCGGTAGGACGCGAGCGCCTTGTCGGGATCCCCGAGCTTCACGTACACGTCGCCGAGCCCGAGGTGTCCCTCAGCCCGGTACGGGAACACTCGGATCGCATCCTCGTACCGCTTCTTGGCGTTCTCGATCTGACCCGCAGCGAGGTACGCCCCGGCGAGCTTGAGGAGGGCATCCGCTGTCAACGCGCGCTTGTAAGCCGCGTCGTACCGGGCGATCGCCCCCTCCGCATCCCCTTCGGCAAGGAGGAGATCGCCGAGGAGGAGGAGGGCATTGGCGTTGTTCGGATCGCGCGCCAGGGCCTCGTCAAGGAGGGGCCGAGCCAAGGAGAACTGGTTCCCTCTGACGTACGCGCTGACGAGCTTCAGGATCAGGGTGATGTTCCCCGGCTGGAGCTCGAGGGCCATGCGGTAGGCGTCGGCAGCGGCGCTGTGGAGCTCGAGCGTCATCAGGACATCCCCGTGCCCGATGTGGGCCGCGACGAACTCCGGCCGCGCCTCGATTGCCTGTCGGTACTCCGCCTCTGCCTGAAGCCACTGGCCAGCCTGACGGTACATCTCCGCCCGCGCGAAGTGGGCCTCGGCGTTTCGGGGGTCGAGGGCGAGGACCCGGTCGAAGAACGCCTCGTCCACCGTTCCCGTTTCGATGAACGCAGCATAGGCGGCGAGCGCCTGCTCCCTGTGCCGGGCTTCCTCCGCTTGCAGGCGGTCCAGTTCCGCCTCCTCGTCCGGGGTCAGCTCCCCCTGCTTCTCCAGTTCGACCCTCCTCACCGCTGCTGCGGTGAGGAGCTCCTCATGGAGGCGTCCGATGTAGTAGGGGAGGTAGGGATCGGAGGAGGTGCCTGCGCTTCGCGCCGCTTCGAGCTCGGCCAACGCCGCGGCCCGATCCGACCCATAGGCCATCGCCGCCGCGAGGACCGGATCGCGCGCCTTCACCTCGGTCCGCTCCCGGCGCGCGGCGTACCAGTCATCCCAGCGCTTCGCCTCTTCATCGCGGACGTAGTCGGCTTTCACCGTGTCCCGGATCTCGGCCAAGGGGGGGACCGCCGCCGGCTGGCGCTCGAGGAGCTTCACGATGTGGAACCCTTCGTCATCGTCGACGAGCTTCACCTCCCCGACCGCCAGCGGCCACACTGCGTCCGTCACCTTGGCGGAGAAGGGTGATCCGTAGAGGGAGAACCAGTCCGTCTCGCCGCTCTCCTTCGTCTCCTCGTCGAGGGAGTGGGCCTGGGCGAGGGCGGCGAAGTCGGCGCCGGGAGCGGCGGCCTTGGCGAGGAGCTCGTCGGCGAGCTTCGCCTCGGCGACGAGGATGTGGCCAACCCGGATCCTCTCCGGCGCGGTCTGATAGCGCTCCGGGTTCGCCTCGTAGTACGCGAGGAGATCGGCCTCCGTGGGCTCGACGGGTCCCACCACGAGCTGCCGCACCCGTTCCTCACGCAGTCGAGCCTCCTCCTCCTGCGCGAGCTCCTTCTTGTAGGCATCCAGGGTGGATCCCTGGTACTTGAGGTACTCCTCGAGGTCGCGCTCGGTGAGCCCGTACTGGGTGAGGATCGCCTGGTACCGTTCGGCCACAGCCCTGTCCAGTTCGGCCTTGGAGACCGTCACCTTCAGCTCCCGACCTGCCTGAGCGAGGATGGCGGAGCGGACGATCTCCTCCGCTGCTTGGGCCCTGTACGGAAGGCTTCGGAATGCACCTTCCGTCCCCTGAAGCAGGGACTCGAAGTCCAGGCCGTACGCCGCGTAGAGCTGCGTGTAGTAGTCGATGAGGTTCCCGTAAGCTTGGGCGAACTCCTGGCGGGTTACCTTTCTTCCGTCCACGACGAGGACGGTCTCCTCAGCGCTCCCCGGCGAAGATGAGGTGAGGTGCCTGATCCCTCCCGCCACGACGATCGACGCGAGGAACCCGATCACCAACAGCCAGATGACGACCTTCTGATGCCGCCTGAAGAACCCGTTCATAGATCCTTGTCCCCCTGCCGTTCCTTGGTCACGCGCATGAGTTTCCGGCCCGCTGTCCAGAGCCCGCTCGCCAGGCCGAGGAACAGGCCCGCGACCCGTCCTGCCCGGCCGCCGATGAGGAGGTCGATGCCGTACCCGATGCCCAACCCCCCCAGCGCGCTGCCAGCCACAATGAACCCCAGCTGGCCCACGAGGGACAGGCTCGCCAATGCCACCCGGTACGGGTCAAATGTCCTTCCACTCCTTCGTCGCGGGGGCACCGGGCTCCGAGGG
>DSBZ01000187.1 GCA_011057175.1 Candidatus Acetothermia bacterium | reverse complement strand
CCCCAGGGCCACGACGCGGGAGAACCCGGCGATCCGGTCGAGGGGGATCCCCGCCCCGAGCTCCAGGCCCTCCCGGCACTGGGCCGGGAACCGGGCGAGCACGTCCGCCATCCCCGCCCCGTCCACCGCTGCCAGCTCAGCCCACGTCTTCCCCTGCCGTTCCATCGTCTCCCCCCTTCACATTCGGTTGAGAACCCCCCGCACCTCGGCCGCGAATGGAGCCCGGTCGCGGATCTTCGTCGTCACGACCTCGCACACGATGCGATCGTCCACCGCGTCCATGAGGGGACCATTCTACCGTCGGCCGGGCGCGCGTCCCCTGGTGATGGAACGCGTTTCCTTGAGGAGGGGACACAGGGTCCGTAGCGTGGGTCACGTTAGCATGGGATCGTAAGGAGGCGATCGAGATGCGGCGTGCAGCTTGTCTGGTGGTGGGATTGGCGGTTCTCTCGCTGTGGGCGATGGCCCCTGGCCTCGCCGATGGGGGGACGGGCGGGATGTTCGTGGATGTCCCGACGACCCACTCCGCCTACAACGCGCTCCGCGACCTCGTGTCGCGGGGGATCATCGTGATCGGAGCGGGGGGGGAGTTCTCCGGGAACGCGCCCCTGCTCCGCTACGACGCGGCGCAGTGGCTGTACCGGGCGATCAGGAATGTGGAGGGGACGCGGACGGGGACCGATTACGGGCCCCAGGTGGCCTCGCTCGAGACGCGCGTCTCGTCCCTCGATGCCACGATGACCCGCGAGATCCAGGGGCTCAAGGTCCAGCTGGCCCAGGTGAGCCAGACCGCGAATGCGGAGGTGGCCCAGAAGGCCCAGACGGCGTTCGTCCTCGGTGTGACCGGGGTCGTGCTTGCGCTGGCGGCGGTGGCGCTCGCGCTGTGGTTCTAGGGGGCTCTCGCGGCCCGCGGTCCCCCCTCGGGCCGTCGGGGAGGAGCTCCGACGCTACAGCGGGGCGGAGGCTTCGTAGGGCGGACCTCGTGTCCGCCCGCCGTTCCCGAACCGCCAACGGAACGCGGGGGTTGTAGCGTCGCAGCTCGTCTGCGGCGGCCTTCCCCAGCGGCGGCTCGGCCCTTCCGGCGACGGGCCGCGGCCGGTTGCGGCCCCTCCGGAGGGGCCGTATAGTCTTGTTCATGCCTTCCCTTCGGCGCGGGCTCGAGTTCCTGTTCGGCCAGACGAACGAGCAACGCCTGCGGAAGCTCCTCCCGATCGTGAAGGAGGTGAACGGGTGGGCGGAGAAGGTCGCCCCCCTCCCCGACGAGGAGCTCCGCGCCAAGACCGACGAGTTCCGGGCCCGCCTCGCCTCCGGGGAGACCCCGGACGACCTCCTGCCGGAGGCGTTCGCCTGCGTGCGCGAGGCGGCGGCCCGCACGATCGGGCTTCGCCCGTTCGACGTCCAGGTGATGGGGGCGATCGTCCTCCACCAGCGCCGGATCGCGGAGATGAAGACCGGGGAGGGGAAAACCCTCGTCGCGACGATGCCCGCGTACCTCAATGCCCTCGTGGGCAAGGTCCACATCGTCACCGTGAACGATTACCTCGCCCGCCGCGACCGGGGCTGGATGGGGCCCGTGTACGAGTTCATGGGCCTCACGGTGGGGCTGCTGCAGGAGACGACCCCGCCCGACGAGCGGCGCGCCGCCTACGCCTGCGACATCCTCTACGGGACGAACGCCCAGTTCGGGTTCGACTACCTCCGCGACCACATGGTCGCCAGCCGGTCCCAGATGGTGCAGGGCCCGTTGGACTACGCGATCGTGGACGAGATCGACAACATCTTGATCGACGAGGCCCGGACGCCGCTCATCATCTCCGGTCCCACCGCGGACACGGCCCGCCAGTACCGCGATTTCGCCCGGCTCGCCAAGCTCTTCCAGCCGGGGGAGGACTTCGAGGTGAACGAGGAGCACAAGCGCCTCTCCCTCACTGAGGCCGGATGGGCGAAGGCCGAGCGGATCCTGAAATTCGATAACATCGCCGATCCACGGGCGACCACGGCCCGCTACCACCTGGAGACCGCGCTCCGGGCACGGATGTTCTTCCACCGCGACCGGGAGTACATCGTGAAGGACGGCCGGGTGGTCATCGTCGACGAGTTCACGGGGAGGCTCATGCCCGACCGCCGCTACTCGGGCGGGCTCCATCAGGCGATCGAGGCGAAAGAGAACCTCCCCGTGCAGCGGGAGAGCCAGACCCTGGCCCAGATCACGCTCCAGCACTACTTTCGCCTCTACCGGGGCCTCGCCGGGATGACGGGCACGGCGAAGACGGAGGAGGACGAGTTCAAGGAGATCTACGGCCTCGACGTCGTCCAGATCCCCACCAACCGCCCCCTGATCCGGGAGGCCCTCCCCGACGTCATCTACCGCACGAAGAAGGGGAAGTTCGAGGCGATGGCCGACGAGGTGGAGCGGCTCCACAAGGAAGGGAGGCCGGTCTTGATCGGGACGACGTCGATCGAGGACTCGGAGGACCTCTCCCGGCTCCTCAGGAAGCGCGGCCTCCCGCACCAGGTCCTCAACGCCAAGTACCACGAGAAGGAGGCCCAGATCATCGCCCAGGCCGGGCGAGCGGGGGCGATCACGATCGCCACGAACATGGCCGGCCGGGGGACGGACATCGTGCTCGGGGGGAACCCCGAGGCCCGCGCCCGGGCCGAGGCCGACCCGGACGCGGAGCCGGAGAGGTACCGGGAGCTCCTCGCGCAGTACCGGGCCGAGGCCGCGGCGGAGCGGGAGAGGATCGTGACCGAGGCCCGCGACCCGGGCTACGTGAAGGCGGCCCTGGCCCGGATCCGGGAGTGGTGCGCCGAGGTGGGCCGCCCGTTCCGGGCCGAGGAGTGGGAGGGCGCGATCAAGCGGGGGGGCCTCGCCGTGCTCGGGTTCCAGCGCCACGAGGCGCGACGGATCGACGACCAACTCGCCGGCCGCTCCGGGCGCCAGGGCGACCCCGGCTCGAGCCAGTTCTTCCTCTCCCTGGAGGACGACCTCCTCCGCATCTTCGGCGGGGAGCGGCTCGCCACGCTGATGGAGCGGCTGGGGGTCAAGGAGGGGGAGGCGATCACCCACGACCTCCTCACCCGCTCGATCCGCCGCGCCCAAAAGCGGGTCGAGGAGCGGAACTTCGAGATCCGAAAGCGGCTCCTGGAGTACGACGAGATCATGGCGCGGCAACGGGAGGCCGTGTACGCCCTGCGGGAGCGGTTCTTGCTGCCCGAGGCGGGGGAGGCCCCGGACGACGAGGCGTTGCGGGCCCACCTCACGGAGATGGTCAGCGAGTACGGGGAGATCCTCGTCGACCGCTACGCCCCGGGTCCCTCGCTCGAGGGGTGGGACCTCCGCGCCCTGGAGCGCGAGCTGGGGCAGGTGTGCGCGAACCCGCCCCGCGACCTCTCCCCGGGGCGGAGGGAGGAGCTCCAGGGGGCAGTGGGCGATCTCCTGCGGTCCCAGCTCGACCTCCAGTGGGCACGCCTCTCCCCCCACTTCCCCTTGATCGCCCGGATGGTGCTCCTCCGCACGATGGACGAGAACTGGCGCCAGCACCTCTTGGAGCTCGACGAGGTGCGGGAGGGGATCGGCCTCCGCGCCTACGGAGGGACGGACCCCCTCGTCGAGTTCAAGCGCGAGGCCCACCGCCTGTTCCAGGAGATGGTGCTGCGCGCCGAGGAGGAGGCGCTGCGGTTCCTCCTCAACCCCCGCCTCGCCGTGCGCACCGAGCCTTCCCCGGCACGGGCTCCCGCGATGAGCGCCGTTTCCACCACCGCCGGACCGGCACGGGGCCCGGCCCGCGGAGGGGCGAAGGGGGAGCGCAAGGTCGGCCGGAACGATCCCTGCCCCTGCGGCTCGGGCAAGAAGTACAAGCACTGCCACGGCAAGAAGTAACCCCTCCCCACCTTGAACTTCGGGGCGGACGGCCTATCATCGACCTAGCAGTCCAAGGTGGTGAGTGCTAAGTGCATGGGCGACGGGCGCAGCTTCTCGTGGAGGTCGTGGACCGGTACATCCGGACCCGCCAGCCCGTCTCGTCGCGGCAGCTGGCGACCGCGTACCGGCACCGGTTCAGTTCGGCTACGATCCGCAGCGAGCTCCTCGCGTTGGAGGGGGAGGGGTACCTCTACAAGCCGTATCCCTCGGCGGGGCGCGTCCCCACGGCACGCGGGTTCCGGTTCTTCGCGGAGTGGCTGCTCGATGTGGCCGAGCTCGGGGAGGGGAACCCCTCCGTCCCGGCGGAGCGCCAGGAGGTGGAGCCGGGGCTCCTTCCCGACCTCTTTCGCCGCACCGCGACCGTGCTGGCGGCGATGACGCGGGCGCTCGGGCTCGTCGTCCCCCCGCCGCGGCACGAGGCGCGTTTGAACACGCTCATCGCGCGCCGGGTGGGCCCATCCACGGTGCTCGTGGTGACCCTGTCCGAGCTGGGGGCGGTCGAATCGCGGTTCGTATCCCTCGACCTCGATCTGGAGCCCGATGAGCTCTCCGAGGCGGAGGCCTTCCTCTGCCGTTGGCTTCGGGAACATACCCTCGCCGATTCCCCCCTCCCCGACCAGCCGTTTCCCGACGGCTGGCACAGCCGGGCCGCCCTGGGCGCGCTGGCGATCCTGCGCGGGCTGGCGGAAGGGGAACCGGAGCGGAGGGTGTACGTCGAGGGGTGGCCCCACCTCCTCGCGGAGCTCGCCGTGCGCTCGCCGGAGTGGGCGCTCGCGCGGGGGCAGGCCCTGCTCCGGTTGCTGGAGGAGGAGCAGGCGTTCGCCGCGCTCGTCCATCGGCTGAGGGAGGGCCGGGAGGCGGGGATCGCTGTTCACGTGGGTGACGGCTCGGTCCCCGAGCTTGAGGACCTGAGCCTCGTCGCTGCCCCGTACCTGGCCGGAAGCGGGGTGGTGGGGGTGGTGGGCCCGTTGTGGATGGACTACGCCCGCGCGTTCTCCGCGGCCCGGTACGTTGCCGGCCGGCTGGGGGCGATCCTTGCCGCCGGGTCGGGAAAGGAGGAGGGATGACCGAAGAGCGTGACGAGCCACGGGTTGCCGATGAGGGAGCTGCGGTGGAGACGGGCGTCTCGCCCGACGAGATCGGGCGCCTGCGGTCGGATCTCGTCCGGCTGGCGGCGGACTTCGACAACTACCGCAAAGCGGTCGCCCGCGAGCGGGAGATCCTCCGCGAGAGGGCGTGGGATGAGGCAGCACGCGCCCTCCTCCCCGTGTACGACGCCCTCCAGCGGGCCCTCGATGCCCACGCCGGCGAGGAGAGCGAGCTCCGCCACGCGCTGGCCCAGCTCATGGGGCTCGTCGAGGAGGCGCTGCGGCGCCTGGGGTGCGAGGGGTACGACTCGGTGGGCAAGGCGTTTGATCCGCTCTACCACGAGGCCCTCCTCGCTGAGGAGTCGGATCGGGAGAAGAACGTGATCCTGGCCGAGTTCGAGCGCGGCTTCCTGCGCGCGGGGCGCGTGATCCGACCGGCCAAGGTGAAGGTGAGCTTGGGGAGAGGAGGTGTTGCGACATGACGGACAAGGAAAAGGTGATCGGGATCGACCTCGGCACGACGTTCTCCTGCGGGGCGCTCGTGCGCGGTGGCCGGCCCGAAGTGCTCTTGAATGCGGAAGGGGAAAGGATCACCCCTTCGGCGGTGGCGTTTTCCGAGGGGGGGGAGATCCTCGTCGGGCAGCTCGCCCGGCGTCAGGCGGTCCTCAACCCGACCCGCACCGTGCTCTCCGTGAAGCGGAAGATGGGCACGGACTGGCGGTTCCGGGTGATGCGCAACGGGCGGGAGGAGGAGTACACGCCGGAGCAGATCTCGGCGTTCATCCTCCAGAAGATCAAGCGCGACGCGGAGGAGCTCCTCGGGACGAAGATCACCAAGGCCGTGATCACCGTTCCGGCGTACTTCAACAACCTCCAGCGCCAGGCGACGAAGGACGCGGGGAAGATCGCGGGCCTGGAGGTCCTGCGGATCATCAACGAGCCGACGGCAGCGGCACTGGCGTACGGGCTGGACAAGGGCAAGGAGCAGAGGATCCTCGTCTACGACCTCGGGGGAGGGACGTTCGACGTGTCGATCCTCGACATCGGGGAGGGGGTGTTCGAGGTCGTGGCCACGGACGGGGACACCCAGCTCGGAGGCGACGACTTCGACCGGCGGATCGTGGACTGGCTCGCCTCCGAGTTCAAGGCGGACACGGGGATCGATGTCCGTGGGGATCCCCAAGCGATGCAGCGGCTGGGGGACGCGGCCGAGGCGGCGAAGAAGGAGCTCTCCAGCCGCATGGAGGCCCGGGTCTCGCTTCCCTACCTCACGGCCGATGCCCGCGGTCCCAAGCACCTCGAGCGGACTCTCACCCGGGCCAAGTTCGAGGCGATGATCTCCGACCTTCTGGAGAAGACGATGCGCACGGTGGACAACGCCCTCGCCGCGGCGAACCTCTCCCCGGCGGCGATCGACCAGGTCGTCCTCGTGGGCGGCTCGACCCGCATCCCCAAGGTCCAGGAGCTTGTGGCGGCGAAGTTCGGGAAGGCGAAGGTGAACAAGGACATCAACCCCGACGAGGTGGTGGCCCTCGGGGCGGCGATCCAGGCCGCGGTGCTGGCCGGCGATATGCAGTCCCTCGTCCTCCTCGACGTGACCCCCCTCACCCTGTCCATCGAGACCCTCGGCGGGGTCGCGACCCCCTTGATCGAGCGCAACACGACGATCCCCGTCGAGCGCACGAAGACGTTCACCACGGCCGAGGACTTCCAGACCCAGGTCGAGATCCACGTCCTCCAGGGGGAGCGGAAGATGGCGGCGGACAACAAGAGCTTGGGCCGGTTCCAGCTCACCGATCTCCCCCCTGCGCCGCGCGGCGTCCCTCAGATCGACGTCACGTTCGCGATCGATGCTGATGGGATCCTCAACGTGACGGCGAAGGACAAGGCGACGGGGAAGTCGAACTCGATCGTGATCAAGGAGACATCGCGCCTCACCCCGGAGGAGATCGAGCGGATGAGGAGGGAGGCCGAGGAGCACGCCGAGGAGGACCGGCGGAGGCTGGAGGAGGCCGAGACGAGGAACCAGGCCGACGCCCTCCTCCATGCGGTGGAGAAGACGCTCGGCGAGCTCGGGGACAAGGTCCCCTCCGCCAAGAGGGGCGAGGTCGAGGCGGCGATGCGGGCCCTCCGGGGGAAGATCGAGGGGCGGGCCGAGCCGGGGGCGATCCGGGCCGCCATGGAGGAGCTGAAGAAGCTCGCCGGCGAGGTCGCCGCGCTCGCCTACCAGGGGGCGGGGCAGGCCACGCCGAGCTCGAGCGGCGACTCCGCGGGCAAGGGCGACTACATCTCCTACGACAAGGAGGATAAGGAGTAGCGTTGCCCCAGGACTACTACCAGACCCTCGGTGTGGAGCGCGAGGCCTCGCCGGAGGAGATCAAGCGCGCGTTCCGCCGCCTGGCCAAGGAATACCACCCCGACACGTACAAGGGGGACAAGAAGGAAGCGGAACGCAAGTTCCGCAAGATCGCCGAGGCGTACGAGGTCCTCTCCGACCCCCAGAAGCGCGCCCAGTACGACCGGTTCGGCCACGCCGGGCCCGAGCAAGGGTTCGATTTCGGCCGCGGCGACTTCCGTCGGACGCGGGAGGCGTTCGGCGAGTTCTTCGGGGGGCAAGCATTCGAGGACCTGTTCAGCATGTTCTTCGGGGAGGGGGTCCGCACGCGGCGGCGTGCGGAGCGGGCGCAGCGCGGGGAGGATCTCGAGTACCGGATTCGGCTCTCGCTCGAGGATGCCGCGTTCGGGGCCAAGCTTCGGGCGACGGTGGCCCGCTACCGGTCCTGTTCCCGCTGCGGGGGGTCGGGCCTCGCGCCAGGGACGGGGCTCGTCACCTGTCCCACCTGTCGGGGGCGGGGCGAGATCGAGTACCGGCAGTCCTTGATGTTCGGGATGTTCGTGAACGTGCGGGTCTGTCCGGAGTGCGGCGGGGTGGGCGAGCTGCCCAGGTCCCCCTGCCCGAGCTGTG
>DSBZ01000109.1 GCA_011057175.1 Candidatus Acetothermia bacterium | reverse complement strand
TGCTCTGCGAGATCTCGATCCCCGTCTTCCATCCCCCGCCGAAGTGGATTGTGCCGACGAGGGTCAACCGCCACTCCTGCGAGAGCAGGGTATAAGCATAGGGCTGGCCGAACGCGTCCACGGCAAACCCTTCCTGGCCGGACGGGGTGTAACCCAGTCCCACCTGCCACGTGTACTCCCCCGGGGCCTCGTCCGGCCGCTTCAGGGGGTCGATCGGTGTCTGGGCCCACGTGACGACGGAGAAGAGGAGAAGAGCAGCTACGATCCCCCCTCCTGCGGCTGGGAGGGGGCAGGGGGAGGGCCACGCCCTCACGGCAAGCCCTCCCGCAACCGGGCCAGGGCCGCGAGCCGCTCCGCCGCGCGGTCAAGCGTCTGCCGTTGCCTTTCTTGGACCCGCAGGTACAACTCCGGGGGCGGGATTGGCACCAGCACAACTTCGCTATACCCGCGTTCTGCTATGAACACTGCGAACGGGATGATGCTCCGGCCCCACGACGGATCGGCGAGCACGATTTGGTCCCCCACCATTCCTACGGCCACCGCGAAGTGTTTCCGGGGCGCGGTGAGGTGGAGGATCACGGGAAGGCCACCGCGGGCGAAGTAGTCCCGCAGCGCGTCCGGGCTCACCCGGTACCCTTTGGTGGGGATCCCCTTGGCCTCCAGGGTTTGCTTCAGGGCGAGGGCGGTGAGCGCCTGTCCGGGCTCGCGGCCCGCCGCGATCATGAACCCTTCGGCGAGTTCCAGCGCCTCGGCCTCCGGGGTGGCAATGTCGTAGTAGTGGGTGAGGAGCGTCGCCACCGCCGCCGGCCCGCATGTGTACCAGTCGGCCTGGCCGACGACCCACTCGTAGCGGAGTGTGCGGTAGGATTCCATAAGCCAGATCGAATCCAATCTAGATCCGTAACCAACCAGTACGAGAACCCCAAGAGAGATTCCGAAGGACAGCCAACATCCGGCAAGCCTTAGTCTTCTCATGACAAGACAAGTAAGTCTAGATGGCGAGAAAGGTTAGCCCAGCAAGCCCCCGGGCTATCCCATCGGCAAAGCTCGAGCCGCGTGACATAGCGATAAACCCTCGACCGAGAAATCAGCCTATCCACAGTATTACCAGCAGGGATGCCAAAGCTGCTGGCCTACGATTTCTTTTGGCTCGCTCTGGTTTTCCGCCCTTTCAAGTCCAACCACGTACAGAGCCCCACAAACACCACAGCTAGTAGAACCCCACCGGCTAAAGAGCGGTCAGCAATCCGCCGCACCAATTCCTGAAAAGTGATCCCTTGGATCGCTGCGCCGCTCGCGGCTATTAGCCACGCAGCGAAAATCCACTTGAATACGACCAACGCATAGCTAATACCCCTGCGCATAGCTATTCCCTACGTCGAGAGAAGGGGACGCCTCCATACGGCGTCCCCTTCTCGGCCGTGTTTTTCCATCCTTGCCGTCCCCCATTAGGAGAACCAGTGATCAGTAGCACTACCAACCACCACCACCACCACCAATAGCACCACCCCACCCTACCATGAAGCCCACTATGAAGTAGAGTAGCGCTTGCCACCACACCGGCTCGTCCGTCGTTATAAGATAAAGGATCACGCTACCAAGCCCTGCCAAGAGCGCCACGGCGCCAGCGCCCTCTCCCTCTACTTCAGCCAAAGCCGTATCGGTCAGCTCCTCCGCCACTGGCAGGGCAGGCTGAACCGTCTGGGGCGAAACACGATGAGCCATGGAAATTTGACTGAACGCCGGGAAGGCCGCCACCACGGCCGCGAGGGCCACCGCCAACGCCTTGATCCACCTCGTCATCTCCACCGCCCCTGTGAGGACGACTCCATTATAGGCCGATGCCCCCTGTCAAGCCCCAGGGGAGGGACATGCGTCCCTTTCCTAGTAAACGCGAAAGCTGAATCGGCGCAGATCGCTCGGCTACGGAGCCCCGAGGAAGGCGAGGAGGCCGCGGAGGATCCCATCGGCGATCTTCTCCTGGTAGGTGGAATCGAGGAGCAACGCCCGCTCGGAGGGGCAGGAGAGGTACCCCACCTCCACGAGCGCCGTGGGAAGCGAGGTGTGGCGCAAGTACAGGGTCTGGCGGCGGACGCCCCGGTCGGGGGCTCCGGTCGCGGCAACGAGCGCCCGCTGCACCTCCCGCGCCAGCCGCAGGCTCTCCCCGCCAGCACTTGTGTCCACCCACGTCTCGACCCCGCGCACGGTGGGGTCGCGGTGGTAGTTGGCGTGGATGGAAAGGTAGAGGTGGGCGCCCGCTGCTTCGGCGATCCGCACTCGCTCGACGAGATCCACATAGAGATCGGTCGTTCGGGTGAGGATCACCCGGAGATCGGCGCGGCCCTGGGCCTTCCTCAGGACGCAGAGGGCGAGGGCGAGGTTCACGTCCTTCTCCTGGACTCCGGCGACGACGGCCCCAGGGTCGTGCCCGCCGTGACCGGGGTCGATCACGATGACCACCGGTCCGCGCGGAGCTTGGGGCAGGGTCGCCACGATCGCCACCGTGAGGACGATGACGAGGCTGAACAGGAGGAGGACGATGGCCGGCTTGGGCACGGGGGGAGGATAGGGGGGAGGACGAAGGTGCGGCGGGGCGGATGTCCCTTGCCGGGGGCCCCTTCTGCGACCCTTGACGGGGCACGGCCTCTGGGGTAGATTTCAGGTTGAAAATGAGTTTCGCTTTTGCCACCTCATTGGCCTCCCTCCCCCCCGGGGGGGTGGGAAGGCTCGTGGCGATCCATGGCGGCCGAGGTCCGGCCCTTCGCCTACGGCGGTTGGGGTTGCGCCCGGGAGCCCTCGTCCGCATCGTGGCCGCGGGGGGATGGGGCGGCCCGGTCCTCGTGGAGGTGGATGGCTGTCGGGTTGCCCTCGGCCGCGGCCTCGCCCGCCGGATCCTCGTCCAGCCCCTGCCGTGAACGTCCGTCGCATCGCCCTCGTCGGTCAGCCCAACTCAGGGAAGTCCACCCTGTTCAACGCCATCGTCGGCTACCGCGCCGTGACGGCGAACTTCCCCGGGACAACGGTGGAGGCGATTCGGGGGCAAGCGAACGTCGGCGGGCACCGGGTGGAAGTCGTGGACCTCCCCGGGACGTACTCCCTCCTCGCCGACGACCTCGCGGAGCGGGTCACGCGGGAGTTCCTCCTCTCGGGGGAAGTGGATGCCGTCGTCCAAGTGGTGGACGCGTCCCTCCTCGGCCGCTCGCTTGAGCTGACGCTCGAGCTCGCCGAGCTTGGGATCCCAACCGTCCTCTGCCTCAACATGATGGACGAGGCGGAGCACAAGGGGATCGCGATCGATCGGGAGGCCCTGTCCTCTCTCCTCGGGATCCCAGTCGTGACCACGATCGCCAGCCGGGGGCAGGGGTTGGTCGAGCTCCTCGCTGCCCTTCCCCAGGCGCGGCCGGTGCAGCGGCCCCCCTATACCCCTGATGTGGAGCGGGCCCTGGCTCGAATCGTGGAGGCGATCCCTGGGAATCCCGATCTCCAACGCCCATCCCCCATCCACCGGGCGGCTCAACTCCTCGCGGGGGCGGACGCGGTGCTTGACCCCGCGATGGCTCAGGCGGTCGGGGACGCCCGCGCCGAGCTCGGCCGGGGAAGGGGGGAGGACCCGGGGGTGATCCTCGCCGACGAGCGTCACGCCCAGGCGATGCGCCTGTTCGAGGCCGTGGCTCAGGTCGGCCAGCCCCGCATCGGGTGGAGGGAGAGGCTCGATGACGTCCTCATGCACCCCTTCCTTGGCTACCCTGTCCTCGTCCTCGTCCTCCTCGGGATGTTCGCGCTCGTGTTCTGGGCGGGGGGGACGGTCGAGGAGGCGCTCTCCCCGTGGCTTACGGGTGTCTCGGAGTGGCTCACCCGGGCTGTGGGTCGAGGACCTCTCGCCGCGTTCCTCGCCGGGGCGTGGGAAGGCCTCGCGGCGGGGATCGCGATCGTCCTCCCCTACCTCATCCCGTTCCTGTTGCTGCTCGCATTCCTCGAGGACGTGGGGTACATGTCCCGGGTGGGGTACCTCCTCGACGGGTTCATGCACCGGATCGGCCTTCACGGCAAGAGCGTGATCCCGTTCCTGTTGGGCTACGGGTGTACGGTCCCCGCGGTGCTCGCCACGCGCATCCTCGACGACGAGCGGGACCGGCTCGTCACCGCGGCCCTGGCGGTGATGGTCCCCTGTGCGGGACGGACGATCGTCATCATGGGCCTCGTGGGAAGGTACGTGGGTCCCGCTGCTGCGCTCCTCCTCTACCTCGGGAATATCCTCGTGATCGCCCTGGCGGGGTGGGCGCTCACGAAGGTCCTCCCAGGAGCAGGACCGGGGCTGATCCTCGAGATCCCCCCCTACCGCCGTCCGCGGGGGAGGAACCTTCTGGGGAAGACGTGGCTCCGGCTGCGGGGGTTCGTGATGCTCGCGTTGCCCCTTCTCGCCGTATCGAGCGCGTTCCTCGCCCTGGCCGAAGCGTTGGGGTGGGCCCGATGGCTCAACGCGTCCTTGCGGTTCGTCACCTGGCCGATGGGGCTCCCGGCCGAGGCTGGGGTCCCCCTCGTCCTGGGGGTCCTCCGGAAGGAGCTGTCCCTCGTCATGCTCGAACAGGCGCTCCCGGGAGGGGTGGAGGCCCTATCTTGGGTTCAGATGATCGTGTTCAGCGTTTTCGTTATGTTCTACGTTCCGTGCTTGGCCACCGTGGGGGCGTTGGGGAGGGAACTGGGGTGGCGGCGAACGGGGATCGTGGTCCTGGGGACGACGGGGCTGGGGCTCGTCCTCGCTCTCCTCGCGCGGGTCGCCCTCGGCACCTGAACCCCGCTACGGCCGGGGGCCGAAGAGGAGGGTCCCCAGGCGGACCATCGTTGCCCCTTCCTCGACGGCGATCTCCCAATCCGTGCTCATCCCCATGGACAGAGTGTCGACGGCGAACCCTTCTGCGCGCAGCCCCTCGAGCAGCCTCCGCAGGGCTCGGAAGTGGGGCCGGGAGTCCTCGGGCTTCTCCCCTGGCGGCGGGATGGCCATCAGGCCGCGGAAGCGAAGGCGGGGAAGATCCCGGATGGCTTGCGCGAGGGGGAAGAGGTCCTCGGGAAGGACGCCGGCCTTCTGCGGCTCGCGGCCGATGTTCACCTGGATGAGGACAGGCATGGCCTTCCCATGAAGGGCAAGGCCAGCGTTCACCCTCTGGGCGAGTCGCAGTGAATCCAAGGTCTGGACCCAATTGAAGATCTGGAGGGCCCTCCGTACCTTGTTGGACTGAAGGCGGCCGATCATGTGCCAGGCCGCGGGCTCGGGGATGGCCTCCTTGTTCCGCTCCGCCTCCTGGACGTAGTTTTCCCCGATGTGGCCGATCCCCGCCCGGATCGCGGCCCGGATCTCGCCAGGGGTTCTCCCCTTCGCCGCCGCGACGATCGTCACCCCCGCCGGAACGCGGGCCAGGACGTCTTGGCAACGCCTGAAGATCTCATCCGATGGCATTGGGACCCCAGGATACCACGGGGACGAGCTTCCTTGCCAGGCTCGGAGTTCAACCCGTACGATGACTCCGCCATGCACGAGGCGATGCTGTGGGAGGAGGCTGGAGAGGGACGGGTGCGCTGCAATCTCTGCGCTCACCGCTGCCTCGTCCCTCCCGGGGGGCGGGGCGTGTGCTGCGTTCGGGAGAACCGGGACGGGACCCTCCGCACCCTCGTCTATGGCCGCCTCGTGTCCCAGGCCCTCGAGCCGATCGAGAAGAAGCCCCTCTATCACTTCCTTCCCGGCTCACCGACCCTCTCCATTGCCGCGGTGGGGTGCAACTTCCGGTGTGATTTCTGCCAAAACCACACCATCTCCCAGTACCCCCGGGACCATCGGGGCCGCGTCCTCGGGGAACCGGTGTCCCCGGCCGAGGTCGTGAGGGCGGCGAAGGGCACCGGCGCCCCGATCATCGCCTACACCTACACCGAGCCGACGGTGTTCTTCGAGATGTGCCGCGACACGGGCGCCCTCGCCCGCCAGGAGGGGATCCGCAACGTGATCGTCACGAACGGTTACCTGACCGAGGAGGCGGTGGGGGCGGCCCACGGCTGGCTCCAGGGGGCGAACGTGGACCTCAAGGCGTTCGCGGACGAGTTCTACCGCCGGTACTGCGGGGGGTCGCTGGAACCCGTGCTCGCCACGATCCGGCGGATGGTCTCATCCGGGATCTGGGTTGAGGTGACGACGCTCGTCATCCCGGGGCGGAACGACTCCGACGAAGAGCTGGGGTGGATCGCGCAGTTCCTCGCTGGGATCTCTCCCGACATCCCGTGGCACGTGTCGCGCTTCGTCCCTTCGTACCGCGCTCAGGATCTGCCGCCGACCCCCCTCCCGACCCTCCTTCGGGCGCGCGGGATCGGGCGGGAGGCGGGTCTGCGGTTCGTGTACCTGGGGAACTTCCCGGGCGAGGGGGAGGATACCGCGTGTCCCTCCTGTGGTCGGATCGTCATCCGCCGTTATGGGTTCCAAGTCGTGGAGAACGTGCTCGTGGACGGGCGTTGTCCGGACTGCGGCTACGTGCTCCCCGGGGTCTGGTCCTAGCCCCTTGAGGCGGGGGGAACACGGCCCAAAGGTGGGTCACGGAATGGCGACCGCTCGGAACGGATCGCGGTTCACCGACCGCGGACCCCCTAGCGACGGAGGGTGATCCGGCGGCGGTCCTCCCCGGCGTGCTCCAAGGTGACCCAGATCGCCTTCGGGGGGATGAGGTCCGTGATCCGGTTCGCCCACTCCACCGCCGTGACCCCTTCGTCAGGGGGGAGAAGCTCGCGCAGTCCGACCTCGGATAGCTCGCCGGGAGCGGTGATCCGGTAGGCATCGAGGTGGTGGAAAGGGAGGCGTCCCTCGTAGCTGCGGGCGAGGAGGAAACTCGGGGACAGAACAGGGTCCTTCACAAACAACCCCCGGGCGAGGCCCCGCACGAACGTCGTCTTCCCCGCCCCGAGCTCCCCGACAAGGGCCACCACGTCCCCATTCGCGAGGCGAGAGGCAAGCTCCACCCCCACCTCCTCCGTCTCCTCCGGGCCGTGAGTGATGACGATCCGCTCCATCTAGGTCCGGATCCGCACTCCTCGGGGGGCGAGGCGGGCGAGGATCCGCCCCACCGCCTCCTCGACCTCTTCCGAGGACAAGGTCTGTTCCGGGTCGCGGAACACGATCTCGTAGGTCAGGCTGAGATGACCGCGCGGGACGCCCTCGCCGCGGTAAAGGTCGTACAGGAACGCGCTCTCCACGAGTGGGTCGACGAGGAGCTCCGTCCGGATGTCGCCCTCGGGAACGTCCTGCGGCACGAGAAGCGACAAATCGCGCTTCGAGGCTGGGGCGCGGGGAAGGGGGTGGTGCTCCGGAGGGCGGGCCGCCGTGCGGAGGGGAGAGAGGGCGAGTTCGAGGGCCAACACCCGCCGCTCCCCGGGCAGGTTCCCGCTCAACGCGGGGGAGACTTCGCCGAGCCATCCGATCAGCGTCTTTGAACCGTGGTCCGTGGTCTGTGGTCTGTGGTCCGACGGGGCGCGGGCAACGGGCAACGGTTGCCGGGCGCCGAGGTAGATGCCGGCCCGGCGGTGGGGGTGAAGCCGAGCATCCTCGCTCTCCCCGAGCGCGATGTTCCCGATCCGCAGCACAGCGAGCAGGGCGTCGAGGAGTCCCTTCAGGTCAGCTAGGGAGTACTCCCTTTTCCCGGAGAGGGGGAGGGGGGGGCGGCCGGCGAGGGCGATTCCGAGGCGGTCCTCCTCCCTCACGCTGTCGTCCTGTAGCAGGAACACCCGTCCGACCTCGAAAACGGCTACGCCCGCGGCCTGGGCAGCGAGGTTCTCCTCCACCACGGAGAGGAGCCCCACCAGGAGATCTGCCCTCAGCCCGTCCCCACCCTGGGCGAGCGGGTTCCGCAACCTCACCTTGGCCCCTGCCGCCGGAACGAGGCCGGGGGTGTAGACCTCCAGGAGACCCAGCGCGGCGAGGATCTCCCGTACCCGATCGGCGAACGCTTCCCCCGGATCCTTCTTCCCGATCCGCGGCTCGACCTGGGGGGGGAG
>DSBZ01000065.1 GCA_011057175.1 Candidatus Acetothermia bacterium | reverse complement strand
GTGCAGCGCTGGACCGGAGTTCGTGTGCATTCCCGACGGCCTGCCCCCCGAATGCCTGCCGCCCGGCGTCGATCTCACCACCGTGGCCCGGCGGACGCTCCCTGAATCGTTCGGGCCAGGGGAGGACGCGATCGTCCTCCAGCCCGGCCACTACACAGGGTCGCTCGGCGAGGGTGACCACCAGGATTGGTACAGGATCCAAGTGGCGTACGGGGAAGCGTACCTTGTATGGGTCGATCCGGGGAACCTCGAGGTCGATCTGTACCTCGTCCACGACCCGTGTGGGGATGTCCTCGCCCAGTGCCTGCGCATCTCCACGCCCTCCACGACCCGCGTGCCCTGTTATCCCGGGGTCGATTGCGCCTCGATCGGGGAGTGTTTCCTCGACGGGGTGTGCAAGCTCTTCATCCGCATCGTCCGCCGCGCGGGGAGCGGGGAGTACCGCCTGTCCATCCTCGAGGCCCTGCCCGAGATCCCGTCCTAGACGTTTGCGGTTCGTCGGAGTCGATCTGGCATGGTCGCCCCGCAACACGACCGGCGGGGTGATCCTCGCCTGGGATGGCGTGGTCGGCCGGCCTCGGGCGTGGGGGAGCGCGCTTGGAGACGATGAAGCGATCCTCTCGTTCATCGGGCAAGGGGTCGGGAGAGGGAGCGCCCTCGTGGCGATCGATGCCCCGCTTGTCGTCCCCAACGAAAGGGGGACGCGGCCCTGTGATCGGGCCCTCTCCGCCGCTTACCGTCAGCACGAGGCAGCGGCCTGGCCTGCCAATCGTGCCCGGCTCGGCGTGGTGCGGGGGGAGGCCCTCGTCGCCCACCTCGGTGCGCTCGGGTTCGTCCACTCGCCCAGTGTTCAATGCCGAAGACCGGTGCGCCAGGTGATCGAGGTGTACCCGCACCCGGCGATGATCGAGCTGTTCGGCCTTGCGAAGACACTCAAGTACAAAGCCCGGCGGAATCGCTCGTATGGAGTGCGGTGGGAGGGGCTGGAGCGCCTGAAGGAGCTCCTCGCTTCCCTCGCCAGGGGCGAGCCGGCGCTTGAGGCCGACGAGCTGCTTCGAGAGCTCGCCGTGCGCGGGATGCGTGGAGGAAAGCTGAAGTGCGCCGAGGACCTCCTCGATGCGTGCCTCACTGCCTACATCGCGCTCTACATCTGGTACTGGGGCGAGGTCGGGTACCGGTGCTTCGGCGACCTTCGTACCGGCTACATCCTTGTCCCGGTCAGGCCCGGCGGTCCCGTGGCTCAGCCCGAGCTGACCGCCGCGCCGCGGCGACGCTAGTCCTCGTCCTGGATCGCGTCCAGGGCCAGGTCGGGGGGGCACTCCCCCTGACCAGATGGAGCCAAGAACTCGCTTGATCCGGTCCAGGTAGTCGAGCCATCCGGGCCTCGCCGGGTCGTGGAACAGGGTAGCGGAGGAGAGGATCTCCTGCAGAACCATGAGCTCAGGATTCCCGTGTTGAGCCCGAAAGCGATCCGTCCAGTGCGCAAGGGGAAGATCTCTTTCTGCCCGACGGCCAATCGCTCCACCCGTTCCGGATCCGATGCAAAACGGATGAACTCGGCGGCACCCTCGGGATGGGGGCTCCCGCGGGGATGCCAGGACGTCCGCACAGATGAGTGCTGCCCTGCCCAGGCATCGGGGCATCAGCCAGGACACACATCGAACGCCCGGGTGATCGCCGCCCTACTTCTCCCAGTATTGCACCTGGATCCGAGCCATGTCTGCCTTCGACGCACCCGTGAAGAACTCCGCCTGGCACCCTCTCCCGCGACCCGGGACAAGCCATCCTTCCCCTCTCTCCTTTCCGATGGCATCACAGCCCAAGATACTCCCGCTGGCCTGCGGAGAGGGAGTCGATCCGCATCCCGCGGTTTGCGAGGAACCGACGGGCCACCGCGCCGTCGACCTCCGGGGGCACGGGGTAGACCCCGGGGGCGAGGCCCTTTCCCTCTCGCGCCAGCCACAACAGGGAGAGGAGCTGCACCGCAAACGAGAGGTCCATGATCTCCGCCGGGTGGCCGTCGCCGGCGACGAGGTTCACCAGGCGCCCCTCGGCGAGGAGGTACACCCGCCTGCCGGTGGGCAGGGTGAACTCCTCGACCTGGTCGCGCACGCGGCGCCCGTCGGCCCGCGCCCGCAAGGAACGGACGTCGATCTCGACGTCGAAGTGGCCAGCGTTGGCGAGGATCGCCTCGTCCTTGGCGTGCATCAGGTCCTCCCATGCCACCACGTCCCGGCATCCGGTGGCGGTCACCACGAAATCAGCATCCGCGATCGCTTCGCGGACAGGCGCCACCATGAACCCCTCCATGACCGCCTCCGCCGCCCGAACCGGGTCCACCTCAGCCACGACCACGTTCGCCCCGAGCCCGTGGGCGCGCTGGGCGATCCCGCGGCCGCACCACCCGTACCCGACGACAAGGACCCGCTTCCCGGCCACGAGGAGGTTCGTCGCCCTCATGATCGCATCCCACACCGACTGCCCGGTCCCATGACGGTTGTCGAACAGGTACTTCATCCGCGCGTCATTCACCGCCACCACGGGGAACCGCAGCCGTCCCTCCCGCGCGAGCTGCCGCAGGCGCACGAGCCCGGTCGTCGTCTCCTCACAGGCCCCGATGAGGTCGGTTCCCCAATCCCCCGCCCTCCCGTGGAGGAGGGCACACAGGTCTCCCCCATCGTCGAGCACGAGATGGGGCCGGATCGCGAGGACCTCCCCCAGAAAGGCTGCGTACTCCGCCGCACTCGCTCCACACCGGGCGTGCGTGGCGACCTCGTTGCACAAGGCCGCGGCGACATCGTCTTTGGTGGAGAGGGGGTTCGAGCTCGCCACGGCGATCTCCGCGCCGAGGGCCTTCAGGGCCAGCGCGAGCCGTGCCGTCTTCGCCTCGAGGTGGATGCACAGCGCGATCCGTCGCCCCGCGAGCGGCCGCTGCGGGCGCAGCTCCGCCTCGAGGGAGGCGAGGAGGGGCATGTGGGCCCGGACCCACGCGATCTTCTCCTGCCCACGGCGGATCTTGTCGCCATCGACGCTCATGGGCCGATGGTAGCTCAGAGCCGTACCCCGCGCAGGGCGCGCAGGATCCCGAGGAGGACGAAGGCGATCCCCACCCCCTGCATGCCCCCCGGCACCTCGCCGAGGAGGAGCCATGCCCACAGGGTGGCGCCCACCGGCTCCCCGAGGATTGCCACGGCCACTGCCGAGGCCGGGAACCGCCGCAGGGCCCAGTTCACGCTCGTGTGCCCGAGGAGCTGGGGGCCAAGGGCCATGAGCCCAATCCAGAGCCAGTCAACTCTCCGAGGCACAGGCTGGGCGGTGGCGACCGCCCCGAGAAGGAGGAACGCCGCCGCTGCCCCGTAGGCCACAGCAACGTACGGTAACAGGGAGCCCTCGCCCCGAGCTCGCCGCCCGAGGAGGAGGTACACCGACGCGGCCATTGCCCCCAGAAGCGCCAGCGCATCCCCGAGGAGGGCCGCCCCCTCCAGGGCGAAGTCCCCCCACCCGATGAGGAACCCGCCCGCCACGGAGAGCGCAATCCCCTGCCACAACGCGCGCGACGGCCGCTCGCCGAGCACGAGAGCCGACAGGAGGCCTACGAAGATCGGGTTGGTGGTGACCAGGGCCACGGAGCTCGCCACGGTCGTGAGCCGCAGGGACTCCATCCACAGGACGAAGTGGAGGCCGAGGCACGCCCCGGCGACGAGGCCGACCCGCAGGCCGCGGCCCGACACGCGCGGTCGTCGCCCGGCCCAGAGGGGGAGGAGCACTGCCGCCGCCAGGGCCATCCGCCACGCGGCTACTGTCACCGCGGGGGCCGCGGTGAGGCGGATGAGGATCGCCGCCCAGGACAGGCAGACGACGCCTAGCCCGAGGACGACGGCGGGCGGGACGGGCGCGCTCACGCCACGAGCTCACGGATCCGGGGGAGAACAGCCTGCACCGCTCGGTACCCCACCTCCGCGCCGGTGCCCACCGACACGTAGGTGGGGGGACGGGCCCCGAAATCCGGACGGATCACGACCTCCGGGGCGAGCGCCGCGACCTCAAGCTCGGCGATCCGCTTCTGGAAAATTGTCGCCATCTGAAAAAGCACCCCGAACACGGTCACCCGGGTCAGGTGCTTCTCCGCCGGCGGCACGAGGACGTCCACGGCCACCACCACCTCCGCGCCAAGTCCCCGGGCCACATCCACCGCCAGGGGATCGGCCACCCCCCCGTCGATGAGCGTCTGGCCCTCGATCTCCACGGGGACGAACAGCCCCGGTACGGAGAGGGAGGCGCGGATCGCCTCCGCCAGCTCCCCCCGCCGAAGGGCGACCGGCTGACCGGAACGAAGATCGGTCGCCACCGCCGCGAACGGGATCGCCAACTCCTCGATCCGGCGCTCCCCCACGATCCCGTAGAGCATCCGCCGCAGCTCCTCCCCCGAACTCCACCCCTGCCAGGGGAACGTAGGGAGGAAGAACCGCGCTGCCTGGCGGAACCCCGCCTCCTCCCACAACCGGCCGATCTCGGGGAGCGGCACCCCGGCCGCGAACAGGCCCCCCACGTAAGCCCCTACGCTCGTTCCGGCAATGGCATGGACGGGGATTTGCGCTTCGCCGAGGGCGCGGAGGACGCCGAGATGGGCGATCCCCCGCGGTCCGCCGGCGCTGAGGGCCAACCCCACGCGCTTCATGGACCGACAGATAGGGCCGCGGTCAAGGCCCGACCTCGTTTGCCCCTACTTGCTGATCGCCCCGACCGGGCACTGGTCGATCGCCTCGTCCACGCAGGAGAGCGACTGGTCCGCCCCCGTGATCACGTGGGCGTAGCCGTCGTCGCCGAGCTCGAACACCTCGGGGCACACCTGAGAGCACAACCCGCAACCCGTGCACAGATCCCGATCCACTTTGACAGCCATGGAACCTCCTTTCGCCGTAGCGGCCCACTATACCCTGGGCTCCGGGCCCCCTCCATGGTGGGCTGTTGCCCGGGCCGCGCCTCGTCTGTATAGTACCGAAAACCCACTACGGAGGTGGTGTCCAGTGCTCCGCCCAAGATCGTGGACCCTGCTCGTCCTTATCCTGGGGGCCCTGCCCGCTTTGGCCCAATCCCCAGCTGAGCTCACAGCCCAGGCCGACGCCCTGTTCGAGGAGGTTTGGTTCACCCAGTACACCCTAAGCGACGCCCTCGATCTCCAAGCAAAGCTCGAGACAGCGATCAAGCTCTACGAAGCCGCCCTCGCGCAGGATGCAGGCAATGTGCACGTCCTCAACATGCTCTCCCGCTGTCACTACACCCTGGCGGACATCTTCCTCCCCGAGAAGGATAAGGCCAAATTCCATGAAAAGGGCCAGGAGTATGGGGAACGGTCCATGAAGTTGCAATCGGATCCCGAACTCGTGGCGAAGTGGACGAGTTCGGATTCATTCCTCGCTGCCGTGCGTGATCTCACCGACATCGAAGCGTTGTTCTGGACCTACAGCAACTGGGCACGCAAGGTCGAGCTGGGAGGGGTAGTGGGGCTCGTTGCCGCCGCGCTCCGGGGGGATGACAAGAAGCTGATGGCCATCATGGAGCGGTGCCTGGAGCTGGACCGGGGGTACATCGCGGGAGGGCCGCTGCGCGCCCTGGCTGGGTATTGGGCCGAGCATCCGTTCTCCAAGGACCCAGAGAAGGTCCGCGTGCTGCTCGAAGAGGCGATCGCGACCTATCCGGACTACCTCGAGAACCGCCTGTTCTACGTGGAGTACTACCTCATCCGTGCCGAGAGGTGGGGCGAGGCACGGGAGGAGCTGCAGAAGGTGATTGACGCCCCGATTGGGGTCGACGCCCTGGAGAATGGATACGCCAAGATCCGAGCCCTCGACCTCCTCGGGCAGGTGGAAGGGGAGTAGATGTCGGGGATCCTGGTCATCCTCGATGGACTGGGCGGGCGCCCCACCGATCTCGCGGGCGCGACCTGCCTTGAGCGCGCTTCCACCCCTGTCCTGGACGAGCTCGCCGCTCGGGGGGCGCTCGGACTGATGGACCCAGTGGCCCCTGGGGTGCGGCCGGGATCGGACACCGCCCACCTTTCCATCTTCGGCTACGACCCGCAGCGCGTGTACACGGGCCGGGGGGCGTTCGAGGCACTGGGGATCGGGATGGACGTGAGGGGGGGCGATGTCTGCCTCCGCGCCAACTTCGCCACAGTGGAGGAACGGGATGGGGATCTCATCGTCCTCGACCGACGGGCGGGGCGGCTCCCCACTGGGAAGCCGTTCGAGGAGGTGCTGAACGGGGTCAATCTCCGCGAGTTCGGCCTGGAGATCGTGTTCCGCGCTTCGACCGAGCACCGGGGGGCCCTCCTCCTGCGGGGGGAAGGGGCGTCGGCCGCGGTCTCGGACACGGACCCCCGCGAGGTCGGGGTCCCTGTGGCCCGAGCCCGGGCCCAGGACGGCAGCGCGCTGAGGATGGCCGAGGCCATCAACGCGTTCACCCGTCGCGCCCACGAGGCCCTGCGTGCCCATCCGCTGAACCGGGACCGGGAACGCCGCGGCGAGCCCCCGGCCAATGCGATCCTCCTCCGCGGGGCGGCGGTGATGCCCCGCCTCCGGCCGATCACGGAGGAATACGGGATCCGGGGCATATGTATCGCCGGTGGAGCCCTGTACAAGGGCGTGGCGCGGCTCGCGGGGCTCACCGTACGCGATATCCCCGGGGCGAGCGGCGACCTCAGGACCGACCTGGGCGCCAAGGCCCGCGCTGCCTTGTCCGCCCTGGATGAGGCGAAGCTCGTCTTCGTGCACATCAAGGGCACGGACAACGCCGCCCACGACGGGGATGCCGAGGCGAAACGGGCGTTCATCGAGCGCGTCGACCGGCAGTTCTTCGCGCCCCTTGCGGACGCACTGCCTTGGGACCGCGTGCACCTCTGCGTGTCCGGGGATCACACCACCCCCCCGGCGGTGGGGGAGCACACGGCCGACCCTGTTCCCGTCCTGTTCGTGGGGCCAGCGGTGCGACCGGATCGCGTCCGTGCGTTCGGGGAACGGAGCGCAGGCGAGGGGGGGTTGGGGAGGTTCAGCGGGCGCCTCGTCCCGCAGCTCCTCGGCTACTGCGATCTGGGACCGAAGTTCGGGGCATGAGGGAGGACGATGAGGCTCGCGGACATCGCGAAGATCCTCGACGCGCAGTTCGTGACGGGGGCGGACCAGGCGGAGCGGGAGGTCGGCCGGGCATTCGCTGCCGATCTCCTCTCCGACGTCCTGGCCATGGTCCAGGAGGAAGGGGTGCTCCTCATCACGGGGATGACCACCCCCCAGGTGGTGCGGGTCGCCGAGGTCATGAACATGGGGGCGGTGCTGTTCGTGCGGGGGAAGCTCCCCCCTCAGGCCACAGTGGAGTACGCGACCGGCGCCAGCATCCCCCTCCTCGCGACCCCCCAGGACATGTACGAGACATGCGGCACCCTGTACAAAGCTGGTCTCCTGCCCGCCAAGCGCAAGGGCTTCTCCCTCGGCAATGCCCTCCCCCACGCGCGTCATCCATAAGCGCATCTACGAGGTCGTCCCGCGGGACCTCGAACGGGCGGGCACCGTCTCCACCGAGGTCCGGCGCGAACTCCTCGCCCTGGGGATGAGCCCGGACATCGTGCGACGGGCAAGCATCATCTGCTTCGAAGGGGAAATGAACATGGTCCTCTACTCCGCGGGAGGGCGGATCATCCTCCTCGTGCGCGACGACCGGGTGGAGCTCCTGTTCTCGGATCGCGGACCCGGGATCGCCGACATCGATCTCGCGAGCCAGCCCGGCTACTCCACCGCCCCGGACTGGGCGCGCGAGCTCGGGTTTGGAGCGGGACTCGGCATCAGCAACATGGAGCAGAACTCGGACCTGTTCAAAATCCGATCCCGGGTGGGAGAGGGGACCGTGGTTCGGGCGACCGTCCTCCTCGGGATCCCCTTCTTCTAGGAGGTGCGATGGAACTCGGGAAGGTCATCACGGAGATCGGGATCACACCCCTCGTTGGCGCCGACCTCGCGCGCGAGGTACTCAACGGGTACTGTTCGGACCTCCTTTCGGACGTCCTCGCCCATGCTC
>DSBZ01000255.1 GCA_011057175.1 Candidatus Acetothermia bacterium | reverse complement strand
GCCGCCTGAGGGGGAGCTGGCTCGGTCGCGCGAGGCCCTCCTCGCCGAGCTCCGGGAGCAGGGGATCCGCGACGAACGGGTGCTCGCGGCCCTCGCGCGCGTCCCCCGGCACGAGTTCGTCCCCCTCCATCTCCTGTCCCACGCCTACGATGACTGCCCCCTCCCGATCGGCTGCGGCCAGACCATCTCCCAGCCGTACATCGTCGCCCTGTCCACGGAGGCCCTCGCCCTCGCGCCGACGGACCGCGTGCTGGAGGTGGGGACGGGTTCTGGGTACCAGACGGCGATCCTCGCCGAGCTGGCGGGGACGGTGTACACGGTGGAGCGGGTCCCCGAGCTTTCCCACGCTGCCGAGCGGAGGCTCGGGGCGCTCGGCTATGCGAACGTGCGCTTTCGGATCGGAGACGGGACGAAGGGCTGGCCGGATGAGGCTCCATTCGACGCGATCCTCGTCACCGCCGGGGCCCCGCGGGTCCCGGAAGGGCTCGTCGCCCAACTGGCCCCCCACGGGCGGCTCGTGATCCCGGTCGGGGGGCGGTTCAGCCAGGAGCTGACGCTTGTTCGCCGCGAGGGGGAGCAGCTCATGCACCGCCACCTCTGCCCGTGTACGTTCGTGCCCCTGATCGGGGAGGAGGGGTGGACGTGATCGACCTGCGCTCGGACACGGTGACCCTGCCCACGGTGGGGATGCGGCAGGCGATGGCGATGGCGGAAGTGGGGGACGATGTCTATGGCGAGGACCCCACCGTCCGCCGGCTCGAGGAACGGGCGGCCGAGCTCGTCGGGACCGAGGCCGCGCTGTTCGTGCCCTCGGGAACGATGGGGAACCAGATCGCCATCGCTTGCCACACCCAGCCGGGCCAGGAGGTGATCGTCGAGGCGGATTCCCACATCTACAACGTGGAGCTGGCGACGATGGCCCGCTTCTCAGGGGTCCAACCGCGCGTCCTCGTCGGCGAGGGGGGGATCTTCACGGGGCGGGACGTTCTGTCCGCGATCCGGCCCGACATCTACTACCTCGCCCCGACGGGGCTCGTCTGTCTCGAGAACACCCACAACGGGGCCGGCGGCCGGATCTGGCCCCTGGCCGGGGCGCGGGAGGTCCTCGACCTCGCCCACGGTCGTGGGATCCCCGTCCATCTCGATGGAGCGAGGATCTTCAACGCTGCAGTGGCCACGGGGATCCCCGCTCGCGAGCTCGCGGCGGGGTTCGACTCCGTCATGTTTTGCCTCTCCAAGGGGCTCGGCTGCCCGGTGGGGTCGCTCCTCTGCGGGCGGCGGGAGTTCATCGCTGCGGCGCGGCGGGCCCGCAAGGCGCTCGGGGGTGGGATGCGCCAGGCAGGGATCCTCGCCGCGGCCGGCCTGTACGCCCTCGACCACCACCTGGACCGCCTCGCCGAGGACCACGTCCACGCCCGCCTCCTCGCCGCTGGCCTCAGCGAGATCGGGGGCCTCTCCGTGTCGCCACCGGAGACGAACATCGTCATCTTCGAAATCGAACGAGGGCCGGACGCGGCTGCCCTCTGCCGGGGGCTCGCCACGAGGGGCGTCCTCGCCTCCCCCGCGGGGGCCGGTACCTCCCCCCGCCGCGTGCGGATGGTGACGCACCTCGGGATCTCTTGCCCCGACATCGAGCGGACGCTTGACCTCGTAGCGCGGGAACTCGGTGCCGCCGCGGCGTGACGAACCGACCCTAGGCAACCCTATCCTGTCCTCGGACCGGCACCCATGAGGGCGTAGCCTCCATCACGTGAGGCTGCGATGCGAGCGTTAGTAGCGGGGTTGGCGTTGTTGGCGGCGGGCGTCGTCGGGGGGGCGGCGACGCTGGGGGTCGGGTCCTCAGCTCAGGTGGTGCTATTCGGGATGCCGACCCTCAATGCGTTCGTCCGCCTCACGAACCAGGCCTTGGCCTTCGTCAACGAGCGGGTGGACAGCGACCCGGTTCCCCCCCTTCCCGAGCTCGGCGTGGGGGTCGGGTTCAGGCTCAGCGAGACGATCGGCAGCGCCTGGCAGCTCGGCCTCCGGGTGGCGGTGGCGGGGGCGAGCACGCGGACCCAGGGCTCGTGGGAGATCGGGGGAGGGCCCTATCCGGTCGACGTGTCCCTCGACGTCGGCCTGGCCACGTTCGGGGCCGAACTTTCCCTGGTCCTCATCCCGGATCTGCTCACGGTGACCGTCTCTGCAGGGTGGGGGGCCTCCCGCATCGCATACCGGTGCGTGTTCCCCAGCACCCTCCCCACCGACTGGTCGCTGCCGTTCCTTCCTCGCGTGGGGGACAAGACCTACACCGGGGGCGGCGCGGTGGGGACGATGGCGGTCCAGCTGTCCCTGCCCGTGGGGCGAGGAACGAGCGCCGGCCTTGAGGTCGGGTTCCGGCTCGCTCCGTGGGGCGCGCCGCGCGCGGGCGCGGAGGTACTCGACCTCAACGCCGATGGCACAGGGGATGCCGTTGGGTTCACCAGCATGTGGCTGGGGCTGACGGTGCGGATGGAGTTCAACCTGTGAGGGGGTGTACGATGAAGAAGAAGGCGCTCTTGGCGGCGTGCGCGCTGGCGGCGCTCATCCTCGGGGGATGCACTCCGAAGTTCCAGGCGCTCCCGCCGGAAGCCCTGTTCGCGATCCGCCCAAGCGAGGGGATCGCTCCGCTCAACGTGGTGTGCGATGGATCCCTCTCCTTCTCGGAGCGGGGGAAGCTCGTGGAGTACATCTGGGACTTCGGGGACGGGACCCGCGCACTGGGGCCGATCGTCTCCCACACCTACCACCGCGGCGGCACATACCGGGTGATGCTCGAGGTGTACGACGAGCAAGGCCTCTCCAGCCGCCGGGAAGGCGAAGTCAGGGTGCAGTTCCCCGTGCCCACTGCCAGCTTCTCCTACGCTCCCTGGCGGCCGGGAACCGGCGAGACGATCTGGTTCGACGCCTCGGCCTCCACGTCCCCCAATGGGGCGATCGTGGAGTACCGCTGGGCGTTCGGAAACGGGGAATGGACCACGGGGGAGAAGGTGGAGCACATGTACTGGTACGGTGGGGCCTACCCTGTGACCCTGACCGTGATCGATGAGGTCGGCGCCCAAGCCACGGTCACCCAGGTGATCGAGATCCAGGGCGGGCCCGGCTGCGCGAGGTGATGGACGATGAAGAAACGCATAGCGGCAACCGGAGCGGGGGCGATCCTCCTCCTCATCTTGGCCGGGTGCACGTCCGAGCTTGGTCCAATCCAGAGGGTCACCGCAGCGATCATCGCCTCGCCGACGGAGGGGAAGGCCCCCCTCTCCGTCCACCTCGACGCGAGCCGGTCCACCGACCCCCAGGGGCCGATCAGCGAGTACCTGTGGGACCTGGGCGACGGGAGCCCCGTCGTGTCCGGGCAAGAGGTCGAGCACACCTTCCAGCGGGCCGGGGAGTACCTCGTGACCCTGGTCGTGGTGGGCCCCTCGGGCACCGGGCGATCCACGGCGTTCGTGCGTGCCCTCAACAACCCCCCCACGGCGTCGTTCACGTTCCTCCCCTCCGACCCATTCGCAGGGGAATCGGTCACGTTCGATGCCTCGGGGTCATCCGATCCTGACAACGACATCGTCCGCTACACCTGGGAGTTCGGCGATGGCGGAACCGGCGAAGGGAGGATCGCCACTCATGCCTATGCCCATCCCGGGGAGTTCCTGGTCATCCTCACCGTGACCGACAGCGCGGGGGCCGAAGCCCGCGCGACCCGGCTGGTGAAGGTCGATGACTGCAGCAGTGGGGGCTGCGGCAGCCGGAGATAGAGAGCCCGCTTCCGCACTCACCCTCCGCGCCTCCCCTGCCCCCGCGGGGGAGGCGCCCCCTTTGCAGTCGTAGGTCAGGGAGTCACAACTCCCCCGGGCAGTCGGAGGCCACGAAGATCAGGCCGTCTGGGCTCCTGACTCCCGACCCTCCGACTTTCGCCTATTCGTTGTGGGGGATCTTGAGGGTGCTTCCCCCGATGAACTCCCGCACGAGGTGGTCGCCGGGGATGAGGGCGTGGTCCTCCGCCTCCCACAACGTCAACCCCGCGACCTGGGGAAGGAGGCTCGCAATCCGCCGGTAGCGGAGCCGCGCGTCGAGGAAGGTGTCGTAGGGCGCGACCTCATCGGGTTTGGGCCAGATCCCGTCCGGGAGGAAGAATGGCTTCAGGACGGGGAGGTCGAACGGCATCCCCCCGTCCACGACGTGGTCCGCGAGGCCCATGAGGGGGATGATCGAGAACAGCTCCCCAGCGCGGACGTAGTGCCAATGGAGCAGGGTTTGGAGCGGCGGGTGGTTGCGGTGTTTAGCGTCCCGGAGCATGCGCCGAAGCAGCCGCACGTCCGTGAACTGGGTCAGCCGTTCGCTCGTTCCGTCCCCCTCGTAGAGCATGTTCGCCGCCTCGATGTACAGCCGGAACATCGCCTCCCGTTCGATCCCCGCCGTGAGGGGAGGGTAGAAGCCGTGGAGGCAGTCGAGGAGGAGGAACTGTCCCTTCCTCAGGCGGATGGGCCTCGTGCCGACGTGGCGGCCCTCCTTGAAGCTGTAGATCGGCTTCTCGATCGTCTGGCCCTCGAGCAGGGCCCGTAGGTGGCGGTTGATGGCCTGGATGTCGAGGGCTTCCGGCGTCTCGAAGTTGCGGTCGTTGAGCCAGTCCGTGGGGTGCTCGACCAGCGGCCAGAAGTAGTCGTCCAGGTTCAGCATCAGGAACTGGAGGCCCTCCCGTTCCAGCCGTTGGAGGAGCTTGACCGTGGTCGTCGTCTTCCCGGACGAGGATGGCCCGGAGATCCAGATCATGCGGAGGTTCCCCCCCTCAGCGCGGGCGAGGACCTTCCCCGCTGCCCCGTCCACCGCCTGCTCGTAGCGCGCGGTCGCCGCCGCGACGAGGTCGGGGAGCTTCCCGGTGCGGATGATCGCGTTGAGCCCTTCCACGTTGTCGCAGCCGTGCTCCCGGTTCCAGGCGAGCGTCTCCTCGTGGAGGGGGATGGGGTAGCCGTTCCCCACGAACTCGTCCATCGTGATCGCCCCCGCCCGCACCCAGTGCTTGCCCCACCGCCAGCACTCGTAGGCATCGGCCACAGTGACGAACCCGAAACTGCGGAGGACGTGGATGACCGTGTCCTGGATCTCCTCGATGGTGGGAGGGAAGTTCGCGATCCAGTGGCGCGGATCGCGGTTGAGGGTGGCGACCACGACGTCGGACAGGAACGCAGCGATGTGCTCGTCGTCCCCGCACGAAAACAGGCGATCGTTCACGCCCGGGGCGTGGTCGAAGCTGAACCCGCCCACCGACCGCGCGGCGCGGAGGATGGCGTGGACGATCCGCCCTTGATCGAACACGACCAGCGATCGATCGCGCTTCCTGACCTTGCGGATCCTGTTTTGCACCACCACGCAAGCATTATACCGTTCCCCGTTTTCCGTGATCCGTCGCCCGTACATCCCCCTTGGACCACGCGCCCGTGCCTGCGACCCCGCCGACCACGGCTTACGGACAACGGACTACGCGATCGGCATTTCGTAGATACGCCACGTCTTGTAGAGGTGCCCGCCCATCGCCTCACAGGCGCGGAGGATGAGGTCGTTGTCCTCGAGGAGCATCGACCCCTCGCCGGCCCGGTACCCCTTCTGCCAGGCGATGGTGAGGACCTCGTGGAACAGGACCGCGTCCACCCCGGCCTTGCGGAAGGGGGGGCGGATCCCGAAGAACATGATCCGCCCCGTCCGGATGCGCCGGCGTTGGGCGAGAAGCCGCGCCACCCGCACGAGGTCCAGATCGAGCATCGGGTTCCATTTGGGCTTCAGCGCCACGTTGGGGTCGGGGATGGCCCCGATCATCGCCGCCAGCTCGCTCCCCACGAAGGCGAACCTGATCAATTCCGGATCAGCGATCGTCTTCAGGCTCCGCGCCAGCGCGTCCGCCTCCTCCTTGGTGATCGGCAGGAACCCCCAGTTGGCGGCCCACGCGTCGTTGTAGACGAAGACGAGTCTGTCCACCTCCTCCTTGAGGCGGCCCATGTCGAGGGATCGGGTCTCGATCCCCCGACGGGACCGCGCTGCCGCGACGAGGCGCTCCAGGCGGGGGTCCTGGGGCTGGGAGGGGGCAAGCCAGTACGCGTGGTAGTCCTTGACCTTGCGCAGGCCGTACCGCTCGAGGAGCTCCCCGTAGTAGGGCGGGTTGTGGGTGAGCTCCACGGTCGGTGGGGTGTCAAACCCGTGGACGAGGACCGCCTGGTGCGACTCATGGGTCGCGTTCGAGTACCCGCCTGGGCCGCGCATCGCGTCCACACCCCGCTTGGCGAGCCACGCCCGGGCGCTGTCGAGGAGGGCTTCCGTCACCGTGTAGTCGGCGACCGATTCGTAGAACCCGAAGAACCCGAGGTTCGCCTTGTGATACTCATTGAAACGGCGGTTGATCGCCGCCGACACCCGGCCAAGAAGGCGGGAGCCGTCGCGGGCGAGGAAGTGGGTGACGTCGGCCGTTCTGTGGTAGGGGTGGGCGGGGGTGAGGAGGCCGGTCAGCCCCAGGAGGCGGCTCCCGAGGAGGTCGCCCGTGAGGGGCGGGGTCCAATGGGGGTCCCCGCGGTGGATGCGCCACGGGACGGCAACGAACTGCCGCATCCGGCGATCCCCGAGCGGGATCTCCTCGATCGTGAGGTCTGCCATGAGCGCCCATTATCCCCTGCCCGGACAGGGGATGCCGACCCCCTTGACGCCCTGGGGCATCGTCTGTATAACCCATCGTCCGTTCGGGCCTTGCCTCCTTCGAACCGGAAACGGGAACGCGGGAGCAGACATCGGGTTCAGGCTTCCTAACCTGAGACCTGTACCTGTCTTCCGGGGGCGTAGCTCAGTTTGGGAGAGCACCGGCTTTGCAAGCCGGGGGTCGGCGGTTCGATCCCGCTCGCCTCCACCACCCTCTAGGAGCGGAGCTCGTCTGGAAGCGCATCCATAAGCGCACCAAGGTCGCGGGCAGTGTTGTACCCCTGGACGGACACGCGGAGGAGGGCCTCCCCTCGCCGGGGGATCACCGGGACCTCGATCCCGTGGACAGAGAAGAGGAGCCGCTGGGCCTCCCGCCGCGCCCACAGGAACCCCGCCCCTTTGGGGGCGAGCATCCACTTGTGGCAGTTCCCGGCGTAGAAGTCGGCCCCGAGGTCCTCAAGCTCAAGCGGGATCTGCCCCGGAGCGTGGGCCCCGTCGATCACGGTGAGGATCCCCCGCTCCTGCGCCCGGGCCACGAGCTCAGCAACCGGGAACTCCACCGCGGTCGGGGAGGTGGTGTGGGAAAGGGAGAGGACCCGGGTCCGAGGTGTGACGCATGCCCAGATCCGCTCGGCGACCTCGCCTGAAGAAGGGACGGGGAGGGGGATCTCCGCCCGGACGAGCCCCGCCCCCCGCTCGGCGCACACCATCCGCCACATCCGGTCCACCGCCCCGTACTCGTGGTCCGTGGACAGGACCTCGTTTCCCGGGCCCAGGGGGAACGACCTCGCCACGATGTTCATCGCCGTCGTGGCGTTGGGGACGTAGACGAGATCCAGGGGGTCGGCCCCGAGGAACCGGGCGAGGACCGCGCCGGCGTGGGCGAGGAGCTCGTCCCCCCTCCGGTCGAGGAACTCCACCGGCTCCTCCTCGAGCTCCCGCTGCCGGGCCTGGTAGGCCGCGAACACGGGCCTGGGGCAGGCCCCGAACGAG
The DNA here is from genome assembly GCA_011057175.1 of Candidatus Acetothermia bacterium. Classification (GTDB taxonomy): domain Bacteria; phylum Bipolaricaulota; class Bipolaricaulia; order Bipolaricaulales; family Bipolaricaulaceae; genus Bipolaricaulis. The sequence continues at coordinate 507 of DSBZ01000255.1, read as the reverse complement.
CCGTGGTTGAAGAAGGCGACGTCCCCCCTGAGGAGGAAGAGCGCGCGCAAGTCTCTCCGTTCAGCCACGGCGGATCCCCAGGCGCTCAAGGACGGCCGCGGTGTGCTCCCCGAGCCGCGGCGGGGGAAGCTCGCTCGGTGCCCAGGCCCCGGGGAGGGGGCAGGCCACCGTGCGGTACCTCCCCACCGTCGGGTGCTCGACCTCGACGAGGAGCCGGCCCACGAGGCCCGGGTCCGCGAACAGCTCCCCCAGGGTGTTCACCGGCCCGGCAGGGATGCCCGCCTCCTTGAGGAGGGCCGTCCACTCCGCTCGCGGCCGGGCCCGGAAGACCTCGGTCAGGAGCTCGACCAGGAGCTCGCGGTTCCGCACCCGGTCGGGGTTGGTGGCGAACCGGGGATCGCCCGCGAGCTCCTCCCTCCCCAGGGCCCGGCACAGGGCCTGGAACTGCCCGTCGGTCCCCACGGCGACCATGAGCGGGCCGTCCGCGGCCGGGAACGCCTGGTAGGG
>DSBZ01000135.1 GCA_011057175.1 Candidatus Acetothermia bacterium | reverse complement strand
GGGGACGTACCCCGTGGACGCGGTGGTGAACGCTGCCGGCCTCGCGGCGGACCGGGTCGCGGTTTTGGCGGGGGTCCCCACCCCCCGGCTCGTCCCCCGGCGGGGGGAGTACCTCCTCCTCGTGGACGTCCCCCGCGAGCTGCGTGCGGCGGTCCTGTTCCCCGTTCCCACTCCGCAGTCCAAGGGGATCCTCGTCGTCCCGACCGTGGACGGGGGGCTCCTCCTCGGGCCCACCGCCGACGACCTCCCCCCGGACGCGCGGGACGCGACGGAGACGACGACCCAGGGCCTCGCCCGGGCCTGGGAGGGGGCCCGTCGGCTCGTCCCCGACCTCCCCCGCGGGAAGGTGGTGAAGGCGTTCGCCGGCCTCCGCCCCGAGCCGGAGGACGGCGACTTCTGGCTCGGCGAGACGGCGGTTGGGGGGTTCTACCAGGCGGCGGGGATGCGCTCCCCGGGCCTCACCGCCGCTCCGGCGATCGCGCGCTGCCTCGCCGCGCGGATCGCCCGCGACCTGGGCCTCGCCTCCCGGTCGACGTTCGCACCGCTCCGCCCGGCGATCCCCCGCCCCGCGGATCTCGCCCCGCACGAGTGGCAGGCCCTCATCGCCCGCGATCCCCGCTACGGGCGGATCGTGTGCCGCTGCAGCCGGGTCACGGAAGGGGAGATCGTGGAGGCGATCCGGCGCGGGGCGCGGGCGGTGGACGGGGTGAAGTTCCGCACCCGGGCCGGGTTCGGCCGGTGCCAGGGCGGCTCGTGTACCGATGCCGTCCTCGCCCTCCTCGCCCGGGAGGCCCGGCTTGCCCCGGAGGACGTGGGCGTTCGCGGCCCGGGGTCGGTCCTCGCCGCAGGGAGGGTGCGATGAGGGTCCACCGGGTGGACGTGCTCGTCGTCGGCGGGGGGGCAGCGGGGATGGCCGCCGCCGTGGGCTCCGCCGCGGCGGGGGCGCGGACCCTCCTCGTCGAGCACGGGCCGCGGTTGGGCGGCGTCCTCGACCAGTGCATCCACCCCGGGTTCGGCCTCCACCGCTACCGGGAGGAGCTGACGGGCCCCGAGTTCGCGCACCGGCTGGAGGGCGAGCTGCGCGGGGTCGAGGTCTGGACCGGCTGGACCCTCCTCGCGCTCGACCCGACCCGCCCCCGGGCCCGGGGGGTGGGGGAGGGAGGCCTGGGCGAGGTCCGGGCGCAGGCGGTGGTGTGGGCGGCCGGGGCCCGGGAACGACCGTGGGGGGCCCTCCGCATCCCGGGGACGCGCCCCGCGGGGATCTTCGTGGCCGGACTCGCGCAGCGGCTTGTGAACATCCACGGCCTCCTCCCCGGGAAGCGGGCCCTCGTCCTCGGGTCGGGGGACATCGGCCTCATCATGGCCCGCCGCCTCCACCTCGAGGGGATGGAGGTGGTGGCGGTGGCGGAGCTGCGCCCGTTCCCGGGGGGGCTCCTCCGCAACGTCGTCCAGTGCCTGGATGACTTCGGGATCCCGCTCTGGCTGGAGACGACCGTGGTCGAGGTCCACGGCCGAACGCGCCTGGAGGGCGTCACCGTGGCCGGGGTGGACGAGACGGGTCGCCCCCGCCCGCAGACGGCGCGCTTCGTCCCGCTGGACACCCTCGTCCTCTCGGTCGGGCTCATCCCCGAGGTGGAGGGGGTTCCGTTCGCCCCCCGCAACCCGACGACGGGCGGCCTCGCCGTGAGCGCGCGGCTGCAGACAGCGGTCCCGTGGCTGTTCGGGGCGGGGAACTGCCTCGCCCCGTTCGACCTCGTGGACACGGTGGCAGCACTGGGGGAACAGGCCGGGGTCGCGGCGGCGCGGTACGCCCGCGGGGAGCTCCCTCCGCGCCGGGCGACCCCCGTGCGGGCGGGGAGGGGCGTGGCCACCCTCGTCCCCTCCTCCGTGGTCCCCGGCGCGCCGGCGACCCTCTACCTGCGCGCGTCCCTGCCGCTCCCGGCGGCGCGGGTGGAGGTGGGCCCGGGGATCGTCCGGCGCACCGTGCGCGGGGTCCGTCCGGCCGAGATGCTCACCTTGGCCCTGTCCGCGGAGGAGACCCAAGCCGTTGCTGGGCTGGACGAGGTCCTGGCGGAGGTGATCCCGCTGCGATGAGGGTCGTCTGCGTCTCCTGCCCAGTGGGCTGCGCGGTCGAGGTCGAGCTCGCGGGGGGGGTCCCGGTGCGCGTGACCGGGCACCACTGCCCGCGCGGCGAGGCGTACGCCCGGGAGGAGGTCCTCGACCCAAAGCGGGTCCTCACCACGAGCGTCCGCGTCGTGGGGGGGGCGCTGCCGCTCGCCTCCGTCCGCACCGCACGTCCGATCCCGCGCCGCCTCATCCCGGAGGCGATGGCCGCGGTCCGCGCCGTGGCCGTCCCCGCCCCGGTGGAGGTGGGGCAGGTCGTCGTCCCCGACCTCCTCGGCACCGGGGTCGCCCTCGTCGCCACCCGGGCCGTGGCCCGCCGCGGCCCCGTTGACGGACGAGGGGCGGCGCCTATAATGGCAGACGCAAGGAATGGCGAGGAAGCGCAAGCGAGTGCTGACCGAGGAGCGGCGCCGGCTCATCGTCGAGGAGCTGCGGGAGCGGGGTGTGGTGCGGACGGGGGATCTCGCGCGGAGGTTCTCGGTTTCGGCGATGACGATCCGCAGCGATCTGGCCGCGCTGGAGGGGAGAGGGGGGCTGGTCCGTGTGCACGGCGGGGCGATGCTCCAGGAGCGGGTGGCGCGTGAGCCCTCTTACTACGAGAAGGCGGCCCAGAATCTCGACGAGAAACGGCGCATCGGGCGGCGCGCCGCGACGCTCATCGATGACGGGATGGCGGTGTTCATCGGCAACGGCACGACGACGATCGAGATCGTGCGCGCGCTGGCGGAGCGATCCCCCACGGGGATCAAGGTGTTCACCAACGCCCTCACCCATGCCGGCGAGCTCGCCCGGAGCCCGGGGGTAGATGTGTACGTGATCGGAGGCTACCTGCGCGGCGTGTCGTTCGGCATGGTGGGACCGCTCGCCCGAGGGGCGCTGCAGGGGGTGTACTTCGATCTCGCGTTCCTGGGGGCGAATGGGGTGTCCGTCGAGCGGGGGATCACGATTCCCTCCCTGGAGGAGGCGGAGACGGCGGCGGAGATCGTCAGGCACGCGAGGAAGGTGGCGATCGTCGTCGACCACACGAAGTTCGGGGTTGTCACCCACGGAAAGATCGCTGACCTAGCGGAAGTTGACGTCATCATCACCGACAAGGGGTTGGATCCGAGGTTCCGGGAGGAGCTGGAGACCATGGATGTGGAACTACATTGCGCGTGAAGGAGGTGGTGGCAGATCCGACTCGGCGGAGCGCTGGAGGGAGAAGGTAAGTGGCAACTGGAGGAGACGCAAAGGAGGCGTGAGTGAAGCTCAAGTCTGTGGGTCTTGCGGCCGTAGTGCTGTTGCTCTTTGGCTTGGCAGTAACTCTGGCTGGTGAGCAGAAGATCGACGCGGAGACTGAGGCGTGGCTGCGACAGTTCAAGCTCGGCCCCTACCAGGAGCCGACGCTGTACGAACTGGCGCTTGCCGAGGGGGAAGTCACCATCTACTCTTACTCGTCGCGCGTGCACAAGTTCGCGGCGACGTTCGAAGCTCGTTATCCGGGGATCAAGGTCAATGCCTTCGACATGGATTCCGGCGAGATTCTCACCAAGGTCCTCGCCGAGCAGCGTGCGGGGCGGTTCAGCGCGGATGTCATCTACCTCAAGGATCCGGCCGCGGTTGTCGCTGAGCTATATGAACCCGGCTACGTGTTCAACTACATCCCGCCGGACATCAAGCACCTGATCCCTCCGCAGTACCAGGAACCCCTCCTGGTTCATCACATCAGCCTGGACGTGTTCATCTACAACACAGAAGTGTACGACACCACGCCGATCACGAACATCTGGGACGTCACCCGCCCCGAGTGGAGGGGCAAGTTCCTGATGCCCGATCCCCTCGTCACCACCGAGTACATCGAGGTCCTGGCGACCATCGTCCAGAATGCGGACGCGATGGCGGCGGCCTACGAGGAGGCGTTCGGTTCGCCTCTCGTCCTCTCGCCTGGGGTCGAGAACGCGGGCTACGAGTGGATCAAGCGGATGCTTGGGAACGGTGCGGTGATCGTTCGCTCGACCGATGACGTCTCCAACGCGGTCGGTGCGCCGGGGCAAGCAGCCCCGCCGGTTGGCCTGACGGCGTTCTCGCGGCTCCGCGACAAGGAGAAGAATCCCCAGCTGGCGTTTGACGTGGCCTACGGGATGGGGCCGGTGCTGGGCGTGGAGCACCAAGTGGTGGTGGCGGTCGTGAACCGGGCTCCGCATCCCCACGCGGCGAAGCTCCTCATCCAGTGGATGATGGGCGACGACCACGGGGGTTGGGGTTACGAGCCGTACTTCGTGTTCGGCAACTGGCCGACCCGGATCGACGTTTCGCCCCCCCCGAGAGCGCCTTCCCTCTCTGATCTGGCGTACTGGAACACGGACGCTGACTTCGTGTGGGACAACTACGCGAAGATCGTGGACTTCTGGACGCTGAACCGGTAGAGGGGGCGTGAAGACGGCACGGGACCCGGTGGTCCCGTGCCGTCCCCCATCGGGTCTGGACAAGCTAGGGATATGCGCAACTCTCATGGTCCGGGCAGGAGGTTCGGGGCCCTGTGGAGGGGGGCTTCGTGCAAGGTCAGGACGCCGCAGTTCGTGCTGGCGGCGGCTCTCCTCGCCGTGCTGGCTGTGTTCGTGATCATCCCTGTGGTCCGGATCGCCGTGGACACGGTGGTGTGGCAGACGGGAGATGTGCGCCTGTCGCGGGACGCAGTTCCGGGCTCCCTGACCCTGTTCCACTGGCAACGGGTGTTTCGCAGCCCGCTCACCTCGCATCTCCTCACGACGCCGCTCGTCAACTCGATCCTGGTCGGTGTGGGGACGGCGGCCCTGTCGCTTGCGTTGGGGGGGCTGCTCGCTTGGTTCGTGGTGCGGACCGACATGCCATTGCGCAGGGTGGCCGGGACCCTCGCCGTCGTGCCGTACATGATCCCCTCCTACACCCTGGCCCTGGCGTGGCTCACCTTGTTCAAGAACCAGCGCATTGGAGGCACAGCGGGGCTGTTCCAGTACTTGACGGGCGTCGCTCCCCCCGACTGGGTGGCGTACGGGCTCTTCCCCACCGTGGTCGTGCTCGCGCTCCACTACTACCCGTTCGTGTACTTGCTGATCTCGAACGCCTTGGCGAGCGTGGACACGTCCCTGGAGGAATCCGCGGAGGTCCTGGGGGCCCCCCGCTCGCTCGTCTTGAGGCGGATCACCCTGCCCGTGGTCCTCCCCGCCGTCCTCTCGGGGGTGATCCTCACGTTCTCGCGGGCCATCGGGGCGTTCGGTACCCCCTATTTCTTGGGTTCCCCGGTGCGGTTTTTCACCCTTCCCACGATGATCTACAGTAACATTGGGATGCGGTTCCCCTCCACGGCGAACATCCTTGTCCTCGTGCTCATCGCCCTGTCTACGATCCTCATCCTGGCCAGCCAGAAGGTGGTGGGGGTCCGGCGAAGCTTCGTGACGATCTCCGGGAAGGGGTTCCGCCGCAAGCCGATCCAGCTGGGGCGGTGGAAGTACCTCGCCCTTGCCATCACCGCTTCGGTCGTCCTGTTTGCCGCTCTGTTGCCGTTCATCATGTTCTTCTGGCAGAGCGTCATGGAGTATGCGGGCACCTACTCGTTCTCCAATTTCACCTCCGCCTTCTGGCTGGCGCCGGCGGGTACGAGGCTCACGGAGGGCGAGCCGGGCCTCCTGCGTAACCCGGAGATCCTCAGGGCGGCGTGGAACAGCGTTCGGCTCTCCGCGGCGGCGGCGTTCGTCGCTGCGGTGCTGGGGAGCCTGATCGGCTACGCGGTGGTGAAGGGGAGGGGGACCCTCATCTCCAAGGCCATCGACCAGGTCTCCTTCTTACCCTACCTCATCCCGAGCATCGCCTTCGGGGCCATCTACCTCAACGTCTTCATCCGCCAGTGGGGGCCGATCCCGTCCCTTTACGGAACGTTTCTCCTGCTCGTCCTCACCTGCGCGTTTAGGAACCTGCCGTTCGCGGCGCGGTCCGGGGTGGCGACGATGATGCAGGTGAGCGGGGAGCTCGAGGAGGCGGCCCAGACGTTCGGCGCGGGCTGGTTCTATCGGTTCCGGCGGGTCGTGTTCCCCCTGACCCTCCGCGGGATGATCGTGGGGTTCAGCCTCGTTTTCATGACCACGATGCGGGAGCTGTCGCTCATCATCCTCCTTGTGACGCCCCAGACCCGGACCCTGACCACGATGACCATGCGGTACCAGGAGCAGGGGTTCGTCCAGTTCGCCAACGCGATCACGGTTGTGCTCGTCGTGATGAGCGTGATTGGGGTATGGGCTATCCGCAAACTGGGCGGGCAGAGCGGAGGATACTGATGAAACTTGTTGATCTGCGTTGCGTAACCAAAGCGTTTGGGCAGGTCGTGGCTGTCGATCGCGTGTCGCTCTCCATCCAAGGGGGGGAGTTCGTGGCCCTCCTGGGCCCGTCCGGTTGTGGGAAGACCACGACCCTGCGCATGATCGCAGGTCTCGAGGTCCCAGATCAGGGGGAGATCCGCCTCGCCGGCAAGGGGGTGTTCTCGGCCAAGGAACGGGTCGTTGTGCCTCCCCAGAAGCGCAACGTGGGGATGGTGTTCCAGAGCTACGCGCTGTGGCCGCACATGACGGTGTTCCAGAACGTGGCGTTCGGCCTGCAAGTGCAGAGGAAGCCTCGGGACGCCATCCGGCGCGAGGTGCGAACGGCCCTTGCCTACATGCAGCTCGAGGACCTGGAGCGGCGGTATCCTCACGAGCTGAGCGGAGGGCAGCAACAGCGGGTGGCCCTGGCGCGGATGATCGTGGCCCGCCCCGCGGTGTTCCTGATGGACGAGCCCCTCTCCAACCTCGACGCCAAGCTGCGCACGGAGATGCGGGCGGAGATCAAACGTCTCCATCGCGACCTCAACGCCACTACCGTGTACGTGACGCACGACCAGCTCGAGGCGCTCACGCTTGCCTCGCGGATCGTGGTGATGAAGGATGGGACGATCCAGCAGGATGCGGCGCCGTCGACCTTGTACGAGCGCCCTGCCAACCTGTTCGTGGCGGAGTTCGTGGGGAGCTACCCGATCAACCTCATCGAAGGCCAGTTGGTCGAGGAGGGCGGCCGCACGTGCTTCGCCCACCCCGAGGTCGTTGTCCCCACGAAGCTGTCCCTTCCCGCAGCGTGCGGAGAGGTAGTGCTCGCTATCCGGCCTGAGGACGTGGTCCTCGTTCAGGACGCGGTCCCCCCGCCCGCGGAGGAGGGGGGGCCTCTGCCGGCCACGGTGAAAGCGGTATTCCCTGCGGGGCGGGAGACCACGGCCCACGTCGACGTCGGCGGCCGTACCTGGACCATCATCTGCCCGAAGGGGACCGCGGTCGAGGTGGGGGAGCGGGTTGACCTGTTCCTGCCTTCCGCGCGGATCCTCCTCTACCGGCGGGACACGGGAGAGTTGGTGGACGAAGGGAGTTCGGACACATGACGCATAGCGGCGAGGGGCGGAGCGCAGTGGCGGGAGTCGGGACGGGACGCGGGTATGGGAAGACCATCCTCATCGGTGACATGTTCGTGTATCTTGGGATTCCCGCGATCGTGTCCGCGATCCCCCAGTACACGGCGGCCGTGGTGCGGGAAGGACGAGAGCACGGGTGGACGGTCATCGACAACCGGCCCGAAGTGCCGGGGTACAAGGAAGCGAAGAGGGATCAGCAGATCCGCTCGATCAGCGACATCCTGAGTTGGCTGAGGTTGTCTGATCGGCCAGGGTTGAAGCTGGAGATCGAGCTCGGAGGGGACCTCGTTGCGGGAAGCGGGATCGGGGCCAGTGCCGCGAGCTGCGTTGCCCTCGTGCGGGCTCTCGACGACGAGTTCGCGCTGGGACTGAGCGAGGACGAGATCAACCATGCGGCGTGGCGGGGGGAGTTCGCGTACCACAACAAGCCGAGCGGGATCGACAACACCGCTTCGTGCTTCGGGGGGATCCTCGTGTTCAGGCAGGATCCCTCCACCGAGACCAACCACGTCGAGCGGCTGCGCCTCCCCGAGCCGGTGGAGGCGGTCCTCGTCAACAGCGGGGTCACGGTGGACACAGCGAGCAAACGCGCCCATCTCGCGGCCGTTGAGGGAAAGGATCCCCAGAAGTTCGCATCCTTTCTTAAGCTCATCGCGGCGCAGGCCGCGGAGATGAAGGAGGCGTTGGTGCGCGGGGACCTGCGTCAGGTGGGGGAGTTGATGAACGAGAACCACCGTCTCCTCATCGAGATGGACCTCTCCCACCCGGAGATCGTCCACATGGCCCGCGCGGCGGCTGAGGACGGGGCGTGGGGGGCCAAGGTCACGGG
>DSBZ01000257.1 GCA_011057175.1 Candidatus Acetothermia bacterium | reverse complement strand
GGTGGTAACGATCTCTTGGCCCACTACACTACCCCTCCCCGTGGGCTACCCTCCCACGTACACGCACACGGACCGCTCTCGGGGACCGTCGAACTCGTAGAAGTACACGCGCTGGCCGTCGCCCAACACCATTCGCCCGTCTTCCACCACCCCTACCTCGGTTGGCGCCACGAACGCGGCCTTGGTGTACTCCGGCGTCTCGTGGTCCGGGTTCACCGCTTCCAGGATCCGATCGAGCTTGGGAGCATCCGCTTCCGCAAGCGTCCGGTGGATGCTCACCGCCGCCGCGTCGTGGGGAACGTAGATGATCACGAACCCCTCCCGCACACCGGCCTCCGCCACCGTTCGCTGGACCTCGGCCGTGATGTCGTGCGCTGCCTCATGGCGCGTCGTTCGAATGTGGATTCTCTTCAGCACAAGCCCTCCTTCGTCTCCATCGGCCGTCCGCTCGCCTGCCGCGCGAGAGGGGACGGTCGATGGGGTGAGCCTACGCGAGCCGGGTTGCATTCGCGAGCAGGGGTGGTACGCTCCCCAGGTGAGCTCGGATTTGGTTTCCGTTTCCCGTGAGTCCAATGGAGGCACCATGGAACTGAAAGCAGCGGTATTGGTGGATGTGCAGAACATTCAAGAGACGTTCGAGCGTCAAGGATGCGAAGTACGGTACGACGTCCTGAAGGAGCACATCAAGCAGCACTACGGTCTGGATGAGCGGGAGGTGAAGTTCGTTGCCTTCGTCCCTTACCGCCGCGATGACGAGCGGCGGATGCGGCTCATCGACGCCCTCTCGTTCATGGGGTTTCGCGTCGTCACGAAGCCGGTCCGCGAGCACCCCGATGGCGGGATGAAGGCGAACATGGACACCGACCTCGTCCTGGAGGCGATCAACCTCGCCGACCTCGTGCAGGAGTTCGTCCTCATCACCGGCGACTCCGACTTCGTGACCCTCGTCGACTACTTGAGCCGCCGCGGGAAGAGGGTCACCGTGCTCGGGCCCGGCCGGGGCTCGACCTCGGTCGAGCTGATCCGCGTCTCCGATCACTACCAGAACCTGGGCGAGATCGAGGGGGTGGTCCTCGCCAAGTTCACCCAGGAACCCCTCCTCCCCGACCACCAACCGGGTTGAGCGTCTCCCCGTACCCCGGCTTCATCCGAGCAGGGTGTCGAGGAGCAGCATCACCACGAACCCAGCGACGAGGCCGCCCGTGGCCCAGAACTCATGTCCGCGGCGGTGGGACTCGGGGATGATCTCATCCGAGATCACGTACAGCATCGCCCCGGCTGCGAACGCAAGCGCGTAGGGGAGGGTCCCCACCGCAGCTGTCACCGCGGCCGCGCCGAGGAGTCCGGCGATCGGCTCGGCGAGGCCGGTCGCGGTGGCGATGAGGAACGCCTTCATCCGGGAGTAACCCTCCCCGACGAGCGGGAGCGCGACCGCAAGCCCCTCGGGCATGTTCTGAAGCCCGATTCCGACCGCGAGAGCGAGGGCGCCGGCGGTGTCGCCCGCCCCGAACCCCACGCCCACGGCGAGCCCCTCCGGGAAGTTATGGATCGTCACCGCGAATACGAACAGCCACACCTTGCCCAGCTGGCTCCCCGGCCCCTCGCGGCCGTGGAGGAAGTGGAGGTGCGGGGTCAGCCGGTCGGCGACGACGAGCAACGCCACCCCGAGGAGGAACCCGGCCACCGCCCGCCACGGCCCCCCGGCCTCGATCGCTGGGACGAGAAGCGAGAAAAACGTGGCGGCCAGCATCACCCCTGCCGCGAACCCGAGCATCCCGTCGGTGGCCTTGGGCGAGGTCTTCCTGCGGAGGAAAACGGGGAGGGCGCCGACCCCAGTGGCGAGCCCGGCGGCGAGCGACGCGAGCGCCCCCAGAGCGAGCGGGTTCACTTTCCCCCCCTCGCCGCGCCGTGTGCGTCGAGCCGGGACGCGACGGCCTCCCCGACGCGCTCCTTCCCGAGCTCGTTCAGGACCTCGTGGAGGAGGTCGCCGTACGCCGCGAGCGTCTTGTGCGGCGATCGGGCGGCGGGGAAGAACCGGCGGGTGGTCGAGACGCTGGCGATGAGGTCAGCGTCGCCATGGAAGATGAGGAAGGGAAGAGCGAGCTTGGAGTCCGCATCGAGGGCCGCTCTCCGGCCCGAGATCGGCATCTCTGCTCCCAAGAACGGGGCGCTCAGGATGAGCCCGGCCAGTCCCTCCGCCCCTTCCCGGACGTACGGCCAGGTCCGGACGAGGAGGTGCAGGCCGTTGGCGGTTCGAATCACGTTCGGTTCCCGAGCGGGATCATCCACGACCCGGATTGAACCACGATCGCTGGCGGAAGGCAAGAGCGGCGGCGACCTGCCTTGCCGAGATCGTAACCGGGCCTGCGCCCTACACCGCTGCGGCGATGAACCGCTCGACGTCGGCGCGGAACGCCGCCAAGGACTCGACGTCGAGGTAGAACATGTGTCCCGCTTCGTAGCACTCCATCTCGATGTTCTTCCGGAACGCGGGGTCCACGTTCATGTGGCTGAGCATGTACTCGGTGGCGAAGAAAGGGGTGGCGAGGTCGTAGTAGCCTTGACCGACGAACACCTTCATATACGGGTTCTTGGCGATCGCGCTGCGGAGGGCCTCCCCGGTGGCGGGCATCGCCCCCTTCTCCCACTCCCAGTTCTCGTTCACGGTCCGGCTCAACGTCTCGTAGGTGAGGTCCGTCTCGATCCCGAGCTCGGCGCGGGCGTAGTGGTTGAACGCGGCGGTGAAGGGCGGGGTGATGGCGACCATCGACGGGTCGAACTCCGGCCGCTCGGTCACGGCCAACGCCTCCACTCCCTTGAACCGGGAGTCGATGCGCCCCACGCTCCGGCGCTCCTCGCGCAGGAGCTCTTTGCAGAACCGGAAGATCTCGAGGCGGAGGTTCGTCCCGAGGACGTAGTCGGGATCGAGGCCGGTGTAGGCAGCGAGTCTCTCGGCCACAAAGCGCCGTTCATCCTCCCCGAGGCGGTCCCCCTTCATGAGGGCGAGGGTCAACTCCCCCTCCGACCACGCCTTGACCTCCGCCATCAGATCGGACAGGGGACGCTTCTGAAGCTCCTCACCGAGGCGCCCGTGGTACCACGCCGTAGCCGTGTACGTGGGGACGAAGAGCTGGTACGGAAGGTCGTTCCCGGGCATGAACCGGATCGCGGCCAGATCGAGGGCGGTCGAGACGAGGACGATCCCGTTGAACGCGATCCCGCGATCCACGAGGTGCCCCGCCAGTCCAGCGGCGCGGGTCGTGCCGTAGCTCTCCCCGGCCAGGAACAGGGGCGACGTCCACCGCTTGTAGCGCGTGAGGTAGAGGCGGATGAACTCCCCCACCGACTCGATGTCGCCCTTGAAGCTCCAGAACTTCTTGTCCAGGTCGACCTTCGCGGCTCGGCTGAACCCTGTGCCAACGGGGTCGATGAACACGAGGTCAGCCTGGTCGAGCCAGGTGTGGGCGTTGTCCTCGTAGCGGTAAGGGGGAGCGGGCATCCATCCTTCCTTCTCCATCACCACCCGCTTCGGCCCCAGCGCCCCCATGTGGAGCCAGATCGCGGCCGAGCCGGGTCCGCCGTTGAACGCGAAGACAAGCGGTCGCGAGAAGCGGTCCGCCGCTCCGTCGAGCTCGTAGGCGACGAAGAAGATCTCCGCCTCCGTCTCGTCGAACGGGTCGCGAAGGGGGATCACCCCTGCCCGCGCTGTATAGGAGAGCTTTTCCCCGCGCAGGACGAGCTCGTGGTGCGTCTCCACGGGCTCGATCCCGAGGAGCTTGCGCTTCTTCTCCTGGGTCGCCTCGCCTTCCTTCTTCCCCTTCTCCTCCGCCATCGGGAACCCCTCCTCTTTCGCGCGATTGTACCTTGATCCCGGCCGGGCTCAGGGGCTACCGTTCTCCCGTCGCGTAAGCGAGCGCGTTCTCCACGGGAATCTGCCAGAGGGTCACCGTGTTGTACAGCCGGAACCCGAGCTCGTGGTTGATCTTGAGCATCGGGGCGTTCGTGGTCGCGTTCCCCGTGCGGACGAACCGCACCTGGGGCCGCTCGCGGAGGACCTTCGCGAGCATCGCCGCCTTCAGCCACTTCCCCAGGCCGTGGCCGCGGAACTCCGGGAACACCCCGGTCCCCCACTGGTGGAGGATCTCCGGCTCGTCGCGGTTCCAGGCGACCTCGGTGAACCCGGCGATCCGGCCTGTGGGGATGTGGCGGGCGTAGACCGTCCACCGCTCCAGACCGCGCTGGCGGTGGTACTCCTCCTGCTCCCGGATGAGCTCTGGGGTCCAGTGGAAGTCCTCCATGTCGAGTTCCCCCCGGGGGGCGGTGTTCATGACCTCGTGCATCCGCACTACGTCGGAGAGGTCGGCCTCGGGGTATGGGCCCTCCCACGCGCCGAGCTGAAAGAGGCCGCGCGGGGCCCGCTCCTGCCAGGACTGAAGGAGCGCAGGATCCACGTCGGCGACCCGGAGCTGGTTCGTCTCGTTGACCAGGCCGGGCTTCGCCCCGAGTCTCCGGGCGAACGCGTCCCCCGAGGGGGCGGTGGAGCCGGTGGCGAACGTGAGGAGCCTCCGGCCGTCGTCCCGCGCCGCCTCGGCCACCACCCTCAGGAGCGCCGTGCCGATCCCCTTCCGCCGGTGGTTGGGGTGAACGTTCACTTGGCACCACGCCAGGTGGCGGTTCTCCTTCGTGCGGTGCATCTCGAGCTCGGCGCCTCCCACGACCCGGCCCCGATGCCAGGCCACCCACCACTGCAGCCCCCACACCGGGGGGATCGAGGTGAGCAAGGTGCGTAGGACAGGGAGGGGCCGTGGCGGATCATCCGGCCACCACTCGGCCCGGATCGCGTTCGACAGGGCGTGAAAGCCCCGCCACGCCTCCGCGCGCGCCGTTGCCGGATCAAACCGCTCGATCCACACCCTCGCTTGTGGCATGCCATCCTCCTGGGGGGGGGCGACCCATGGTACCCCGTCGCCCGCGATCCCACCCCTGATGCCCTATACTGGCGCCCAGGGCGCAGGCGGGGATCAAGGAGACGACAATGGGAGACCCGCGGGGCGGGCAAGCGCGGCTTCTCCGGCTGACCCGGGGGGAGCTCCCGGCCGCGACTGCGGCCCTGGCGGAGGCGTTCGCGGACTACCCCCTCCTCGTCCACGCCGTCCCGGACCCGGAGCGCCGGAAGCCCCTGGCCCGGGCGTTCTCCGCCGCGGCCCTCGGCTACGCCCTGCGGTGGGGCGAGGCCTACGCCTCGTCTCCGGCGATGGAGGGGATCGCGGCGTGGGTCCCCTCCCCCCACTTCCCGCTGACCGCAGGCAAGACCCTCCGCGCAGTTCCGCTCGCGGTGTTGGTGACCCTGGGCCGGAACGGGGGAGGGAGGATGCGTGGGGCCGCAGCGTACCTCGACGCCCTCCACCGCGAGCTCGCGCCGGCGGACCACCTGTTCCTGTTCGTCCTCGGGGTGCGGCCGGAGTTCCGGGGGAGGGGGCACGCAAGCCGCCTCCTCCGGCCGGTCCTGGCCCGGCTCGACCGAGAGGGCCGGCCCTGCTACGTGGACACCGTCAATGGGGACGCCGTCGCGATGTACGAGCATTTCGGGTTCCGCGTGCTTGCCGAGTCCAGGATTCCAGGGACCGACCTCACTGCCTGGGCCCTCGTCCGGCAACCCGCGCCCCCGGGAGGGGGCCGATCGCCCGGGGGCGCCTGATCCGCTATCCTTGGGGCCTATGCTCGCCACGTTCATCCCCCTCTTCATCGCCGTGTCCGTGGCGATGATCGGGATGGGGATCATCGCTCCGATCATGCCCCTGTACATCCGCTCGTTCGGGGCCGGCGGGATGGCCGTGGGGGCCGTGTTCGCCGCCTTCTCCCTCTCCCGCCTCCTCCTTGGGCCGGTGGCGGGGGTCCTCTCCGACCGGGTGGGCCGCAAGCGCCTCATCGTGTGGGGCCTCGGGGCCTACGCTGCGGTGTCGGTCCTGTACATCGTGGCCCAGAGCCTGTGGCAGATGGGGCTGTTTCGGCTCCTGCATGGCGTGGGCTCGATCCTCGTGACCCCGATTGCCCAGGCCTACGTGGGCGACCTCACCCCGGTCGGGCGGGAGGGGCGGATCACGAACATCTTCTACGCCTCGATGTTCGCGGGGATGGCCCTCGGGCCCCTCCTCGGGGGGTACCTCGTGGAGAGCTGGTCGCTCGAGGCCCCGTTCTACGCGATGGGAATCCTGTCCCTTCTCGCCCTGATCGGGGTTGCGCGGTGGGTCCCCGACGACCGGAAGGCCCCGCGGGGAGGCGCCTCCAGGGCGGCGCCGAACCTCCGCGCCGCCGTCCGCAGCCCGGCGGTGATCGGGCTGATCGTGTACTTCGCCACCCGGGGGCTTTGGCGCCAGTCGTTCAACTCGTTCTGGCCGCTCCTTGCGGACAGCCACGGCCACAGCGAGTCCGCGATCGGGCTCGTGCTCACGGGGTACCTCCTCGGGGAGGGGCTGTGCCAAATCCCCTTCGGCTACCTCGCCGACCGGTTCCGGCGGTTGCCCCAGATCGCGGTGGGGGCGTTGCTTTCCCCGATCCCGATGTTCTTCGTGCCTCTCGTGCGCGACCTCGCGGGGGTGGTGGCCCTGTCCGCGGCGATGGGGGTGGCAAGTGCCCTTGGGCGGGCGTCGGTCCTGGCGATCCGCACCGAGGCCGGACGGTCCCACGGGATGGGGACCCTGGCCGGGGTGCAGAACTCCGCGTTCGCCGCCGGGCAGATGCTCGGGCCAATCCTGGCCGGCACGGCGTTCGACCTCCTCGGGATCTCCGCCCCGATGTACCTCGGGGCGGCGCTCGGCGTGGCCGGGGGAGTCTTGGCCGTGCTCCTCTTCTCTCGCGAGCTCGCCCCGCGGCCCGTGGCCGCGGGGAGCCCGTAGCCGGGATGGATAGCGCCCCGCGCGCATCGGATCAGATGAGACCTCGGCCCAGGAAAGGCTTGGGGCCCCTCGCGCTCGTTCTCAAGAGGACGGTAGGAAAGCGGGCTAGGCATCCTACGTAGGCCCACTTTCCCCCCTCGGGGTAGAGGGACGGCGGGGAACCTTTGGAGAACCCGCGGAGCCCAAGGAACCCGCTCCCGAACGGTTCCCCCGGGTCACTCCCTCACCCCTCCCACGGCCGGGGCAAGGCAGCCGGGGAACCCACGGGCGGGCCGAGGACCTCTGCGAGGACGATCGCCACCCGGGGATCCGACCGCAGAAGCGCCCGCAGCGCCGCCGCGAGGTCCCGCGTCACCGCCTGCCTCCTGCCGGGGGCTCCTCCTGCGTGCGGGGCTTGTCCTCGCCCTTGGCGATCCCCTCGCGCATCGCCGTGTCGGCCTGGATGTTCCGCAGCCGGTAGTAGTCCATGATCCCGAGTTGGCCTTTCCGGAACGCCTCGGCGATCGCCCGCGGGATCTCCGCCTCGGCCTCCACCACCGCCGCCCGCCGCTCCTGGACGAGCGCGGACATCTCCTGCTCCCGGGCGATGGCCATCGCCCGCCGCTCCTCGGCCTTGGCCCGCGCCACCTTGAGGTCGGCCTCGGCCTGGGCGGTCTGGAGCTCGGCCCCGATGTTCCGGCCCACGTCGACATCAGCGATGTCGATGGAGAGGATCTCGAACGCCGTGCCGGCATCGAGCCCCTTGGAGAGCACGAGCTTGGAGATCGAGTCCGGGTTCTCCAGGACGTCCTTGTGGGTGTTGGCGGACCCAATCGCGGACACGATCCCCTCTCCCACCCGGGCGATCACGGTGGCCTCGGTGGCCCCGCCCACCAGCCGCTCGATGTTGGCACGCACGGTGATCTTGGCGACCGCGAGGAGCTCGATCCCGTCCTTGGCCACGGCCGCAATCTTGGGCGTCTCGATCACCCGCGGGTTCACGCTCATCGCCACCGCGTCGTACACGTCGCGGCCGGCGAGGTCGATCGCCGCCGCGCGCTGGAACCCGAGGGCGATCCCCGCCTTGTCGGCGGAGATGAGCGCCCGCACCACCCGCTCCACGTTCCCCCCCGCGAGGTAGTGGGCCTCGAGGTCGGAGGTGGAGAGCTTGATCCCCGCCTTCCATGCTGCGATCATGGGCGTGATCACCCGGTGGGGGTTCACCTTCCGCAGGCGCATCCCGATGAACGTCATCGGCCCCACGGGGAGCCCTGCGGCGAGGGCGGAGACCCACAGCCCCACCGGGACGAAGTAGAAGAACAGCCACAGCAACAGGAGCGCAAGCCCAATCAGCACGTACAAACCAATCCCTTCCATCTAGCCCTCCTTGGCCGGTCGCACGACCTTGCGGTACCCCTCGTCCCGCACGATCACCACGGGCCTCCCCTTCGGGACGAACCCGCCCTCGGTCACCACGTCCACCCGCTCCCCGGAGAACTCCGCCACGCCGGACGGACGGAGGTCGGTGAGCGCTACGCCCTCCCGCCCCACCCACCCCGTGGGCCCGC
>DSBZ01000126.1 GCA_011057175.1 Candidatus Acetothermia bacterium | reverse complement strand
CCCTCCCGACAGGTCCGGCAGGGCGCCGCACCTCCATTCGGCGGTTCCACTTAGCCAGTCTTCGGGGCCCAACAGCCCCACCATGAGCCCAATAGGAGCCCGCGGCAGCCAGAACGACCTGATCGATGGCTTCGCCGGCACAGGCGCACCACGCCGTCGCACACCTCGTTCCCCGGCCCAGGATATCGTCGGCCACTTCGAAGAGCGGCTGGAGGCCCTGGACGGCAAGGCGATGGTCGTCTGCATGAGCCGGCGCATCTGCGTCGAACTCTACAACGAGATCGTGCGCCTCCGCCCCGAGTGGCACCACGAGGATGACGACAAGGGCGTGATCAAGGTGGTGATGACAGGCTCGGCTTCGGATCCATCCGGATGGCAGCCGCACATCCCGAACAAGCAGCGCCGGGAACTCCTCGCCAAGCAGTTCCGCGATCCGAACGATCCGTTCAAGATGGTCATCGTGCGTGACATGTGGCTGACCGGCTTCGACGCCCCCTCCCTCCACACGATGTACTTGGACAAGCCGATGCGGGCCCACGGGCTGATGCAGGCCATCGCCCGGGTGAACCGGGTCTTCCGCGACAAGCCGGGCGGGCTCGTCGTGGACTACCTGGGCCTTGCCCACGAGCTCCAAGCAGCGCTCGCCGCCTACACCGAAAGCGGTGGCACGGGCCGCACCGCCATCGACCAGGCCGAGGCCGTGGCGGCGATGAAGGAGAACTACGAGGTCTGTTGCGGCCTCTTCCATGGCTTCGACTGGTCCGCGTGGAAGACCCGCACGCCAGAGGCGCGACTCTCGCTGCTACCCTCTGCGCAGGAGCACATCCTGGCCCAGGAGGACGGCAGGGACCGGCTCCTCACGGCGGTGGCCAAGCTGTCCCGGGCCTTCGCGCTGGCGGTGCCGCACGAGCAGGCCCTCGCCATCCGGGACGACGTGGCGTTCTTTCAGGCGGTGCGGGCGGCGCTCGCCAAGCGGGCCCCAAGCGAACAAAGGGCCGAGGAGGACTTCGACTACGCTATCCGCCAGATCATCTCCGAGGCGGTTGCGCCCGAAGGGGTGGTGGACCTGTTCGCGGCCGCCGGCCTCAAGAGGCCGGACATCTTGATCCTCTCCGACCAGTTCCTGGCTGAGGTGCAGGGGATGCCACAGAAGAACCTGGCCGTGGAGCTCCTGCGCAAGCTCCTGCACGGCGAGATCAAGACCCGCCGGCGCAAGAACGTGGTCCAGGCCCGTTCCTTCGCCGAACTCCTCGAAGGGGCAATCCGCCGCTACCAAAACCGGGCCGTCGAGGCGGCGCAGGTGATCGAGGAGCTGGTCGCCCTCGCCAAGAAGATGCGGGAGGCGGATTGCCGGGGCGAAGAGCTCGGCCTGTCCGAGGACGAGCTTGCTTTCTACGACGCACTCCAGACCAACGACAGCGCGGTGAAGGTTTTGGGCGAGCCCACGCTGCAGAGAATCGCCCGCGAGCTGGTGGAGACGGTGCGGCGGAACGTCAGCATCGACTGGACGGAGCGGGAGAACGTGCGGGCGAACCTCCGGCGCCTCGTGAAGCGCGTGCTGCGGAAGCACCGCTACCCGCCGGACAAGCAGGAGAAGGCCACCCAGACCGCGCTCGAACAGGCGGAGGTCCTGTCGGAGGCGTGGGCCTCCGCGTGACCGGTCAGGGGCGGCGACCCCGCTAGGAGAAGAGCTTCTGGGCGATCTGGGCCACCCGCGCCCCGAGCTTCCGCCCGGCCTCGAGCGTCGCTGCGTCGGGCGCCCCGGCGCAGGCCACCCCGTAGTGCCCGCCGGCCTCAAGCGGATCCCCCACCACGATCATCCCGTAGATGAGGAGGGCCTGGTGGATCGCGAGGAGCGTCGTCTCCTTGCCGCCGCTGGGGTGTGCGCTCGTGGCGAACGCCGCGCCGACCTTCCCCTCCATGTGCCGCCGCACCTTCACGAAGTCGTCCACCACCTTCTTGAGCTCGGCGGCCATCCCCCCGAAGTACACCGGGGAGCCCACGATCACGGCGTGGCTCCCCCGGAACTCCTCCACCGTCACCGTGTCCGGGGTCCGCAGGAGGACCTCGCAGCCCCCCACGCTCCGCGCCCCCTCGGCCACGGCCTCGGCGAGCCGCTTCGTGTTCCCCGTCCGCGAGTGGTAGAGCACAAGCACCCTCGTTTCTTCCCTCCTTCGCCTGTGGATCCGGCTCGGAATCGTAGCGAGATCGAACAGCACCCTACAGGCGATGGGCGGGGTGCCCGCCGCTGCGGCGGGCGCTAGGAGCGCTTCTTGATCTCCTCTTCCACTTCTTCCTCTCCCGCGGCGTAGAACTTCGCCTCGTCCGGGGCCAGCTCGCGAAGGAGCCGCAGGAACTCGCCGGCATGCACCCGCTCCTCGTCGGCGATGTCCGTCAACACGTCGACCGCGAGCTCGTTGTCGGTCGACTCGGCGAGCTGCATGTACAGCTGAATCGCCTCGTATTCGGCCGCGATCATGAACCGAATCGCACGCACGAGCTCAGCGTGGGTGAGCTTCCTTTCGCTTGCCAACCCGGAAAACGCCGATCCGAACTCTGGCATAATCCCTCCTCGGCTCGTTCTGGTCGACGGCCGAGCTGGAAGGGATTGACCGGGCCGCCGCCGGCCCATCCTACGGCGCCTCGCTCCGGCGATCAAGCCTCCGCTCCGAATGCGCTATGATGGCGGGCATGCGGGTACCCCTCGTGCGTCGGGGCGCACCCCTGTGGCTTCTTGGCGCGGCCGCAACCCTGTTCGTTGCGGCGTTGGAGCCCCTCCGGGCGGCGGACTCGTGGGACGCGGCCTTCGCCGGGCTCCCCCGCTTGGCCGCCGCGGACGAGGAGATCACGGTCCTCCTCAACCGGGGGTTCATCGTCGGCTACTCCGACGGGAGGCGGAACCCGCTGTGGGTGTGCTATCGCGTCTTCTACGTCTAGGACCCGGTGCTCGACAACCGGCGGAGCCGGTTCGCGGTGGACACCCGCACGCAGGCGCGGGTGGGCCATGACATGTACACCGGCAGTGGCTACGACCGCGGGCACATGGCGCCGAACTACGCGCTCGGGGTTTGCTACGGGGCGGAGGCGCAGCGGCAGACGTTCTTGATGAGCAACGTCTGCCCACAAGATCCGGCGCTGAACCGGGGCCTGTGGGCAGCGTTCGAGCAGACGATCGCGCGGAAGTACACCGCAGCGTTCGAGGAGATTTGGGTGGTGGTGGGCCCGATCTTCGACGAGGAGAGGATGTGCTTCCCCTCGGGCGTGGAGATCCCGGACGCGTTCTTCATGATCGTGGTCGATGTCCTGGACGGGACCCCACGCTTCTTGGCGTTCGTGGTCCCCAACGTCACCCCGGTCGGGAAGGATGCGGTGGCGTTCTTGGCAAGCGTGGACGAGGTGGAGCGCCTCAGCGGGTTCGACTTCTTCTGGGAGCTCGATGATGCGGTCGAGGATGCCCTGGAGTCCGTCGTGCCCTCTGCCGTGTGGTAGCGGGTTCCCGGGGCCTTCAGTCGGCGGGGATGTCGTAGGGGTGGCAGCGGATGTCGGCGTAGCAGAACCCGGTGCGCGCTCGCTCTTCCTGTTCGGCAACCCACGCCTCGACCCCGATCCGCTGCATGCGCCGGCCGTCGGGGATGAGGGTCAGGTACCCCTCGGCAAGGGCGGCAATGCGGTGGCACGGGTAGTCAGGGCACTGGCGGCAGATCTTGATCCCGCGTCCTCGGGCGCACTTGCGGATCCCGCAGAACGGCGGCCCACCCCCTGCCCGACAGCCGGGACGTGAGCGATCCGGATCGCAGAGGTGATCGAGGAACGCCCGGAAGTCCTTGAAGTTCGGGAAGTCTTGGGCCCAATCGTCGTACCCCTCCTTGACGATCGTCTCCCGCAACGCGCTCGCCTGCGCGGGCACCCGCGACCGCGCCGAGCACAGCCCACAGTAGAGCCCGCAGTACGTCAAGAAGCGAAGATCGCTCATCCCCCCCTCCCTGATGTCGCCCACCGGGTCAGCGGGAGGTAGCCCCGCGGTTGAACGCCCACACTCCCCTACCACCACAGCGGCCGGGACGAGGAGCACATCGAGATCGAGCCCGGCCGCGGCGTAGAGCGGGATCGAGACGAGCACTCCTGCACCGAGCCCGAGCCACCCGCCGATCAGGCAGAGGGGCAGGTTCCCCTCCACCAAGCCCCGTCACGACCGCGGCGAACACCGCCTCCTCCGGAGGACGGGCGGCGAGGGCTCCCCCGGAAGCGACGATCGCGATTAGGATAAGCTCGCGGGCAGGGTGTCGGCGGTGATCGTGGCCTTTGATCCTCCGATCCGATGGATGGGCCACGTGCCCTGGCGACGCGGCTCAAACCGGGTACACTCCGGGCATCGTTGGTTCGAGGAGTCCTCTATCGGCCCACGGTAAGGAGGCGACATGACTTTCGAGCGGCGCAAGATGTACAACGTGAGCCATTTAGGGCTCACCTGCGCGGACTGCGGTGCGAAGATCGAGGAGCTCCCCTTCGAGCCCAAGACCGATCGCCCTGTCTACTGCCAGAAGTGTGCTCGCAATCGTCGACGCGATAACCCGCGCGTCCTACGGTAAACCGTCACCCAGGGGGCGGCCAAACGGCCGCCCCTCTTCTCTATCCCATCACGTACCGCAATGCGCCCATAGCGAGACCGAGCACCACCACGCCCCACGCCGGCCAATTGCCGAGGAACACCAGCCCCGCGCTCGCCGCTGTTAGGAGGACTGTGCCCAGGTCCCACGGCGCGCCGAGCGCGAGCCGGACGGCGACGGCAAGGATCACTCCCACCACCGCAGCGGAGACCCCCTGCAGGAACTCGCGGACCGTCGCCAGCTTCTCGAGACGAGGGAGAAGCCGGCCGAGGAGGGCAACGATGAGGAACGCCCCGAGGAACACGGCCCCGGTGGCCAACGCTGCCCCGCCCGGCCCGGCGAGGAGCCAGCCGAGGAACGTGGCCGACCGAAGCACCGGACCGGGGGTGATTTGACCGGCGGCGATCGCGTCGGCGAGCTTCGCCGCGGTGAGCCAGCCCCGGCCCGCGATCTCCCGTTCGATGAACGCATCATCCCGCTCCCGAAGAGAAGCGCCCCCACCTTGAGGAAGAACAAGCCCACCGTGCCTGCGGTAAGGCGCGGGGGCGAGGCAGCGCCGACCCACGCGCCGAAGGTGCCCAGAAACGTGGGAACACGAGCGAGGGGCCGCCGGGCAACGGGGGTCGCCCCGCCCGCTCCGGGTGGTCGGTCAAGCTTACTCCGCTTTGCGCAGCGCAGTCAGTTTGTCCTGCACTGCTTTCGTCTCGGCCGGGAGGTCGGCGAGGTAGGCCTCGAGTTTGGCGATCTTATCCTCCCCGCTCACGAGTCGGCGTCGGAACCCGATGCCGACGTCCGTGGCGCAGCAGCTGCTCCCATGGTGGTGCCCGGGTGTGGGTTCGCAGCAACCGCCCATCGGGTGGGGCATTGGCTCGCCGCAGCATTCGGCATGGCTCGTGTAGTCGGTCAGAAAGCGGTCGAGGCGGGCCCGGGTCCCCCGGAGGTGCGCCGCCCAGGTGTGGAGCCGCTCCCCGCCGAGATCGGCGAGGGCGTACACCCGGCGCGCTGGCCCGGAGCCCCCCGTGTCCCACGACGACCGGACGGCGCCCTCCTCTTCGAGCTTGCGCAGGGTGCGGTAGAGGAACCCGGGATCGGCGTCCATCCCTTCGCCTGAGGTCAACCGCTCGAGGAGCTCGTACCCATGGGCTGGGGCTTGGGCCAAGGCGAGGAGGATTATTGGTTTAGCGGTGGAAGTCAACCCCTGCCGGGCCTGCGGACGGAGCCGCTCCTAGTCTGCGAACTCCACCACCCACAGCTCGTCCTCGTCCATGAGGTAGTACTCGGCCCGCGCCCCATGGAGGGAGAGGAGGACATAGTCGGGGTCCTCCGGCCCCTCCCAGTACTCGCTCCAGTCCTCGTCCCACAGCTCCTTCTTGAGGTCGGGATCTTCGACGATCTCGGCCGTGCCGAAGACCTGGGCATGGGCCCCTCCCTCGGGGGTGAGGAAACACGCCGTGGTGCGGGGGTTGTGCTGGATCTCCTCCACCTTGCGCGACGACTTGCTCGTGGCGAACCAGATCGTCCCATCCTCCTCGTAGGCGATGGTCGTCATCGGCCGCATCCGGGGATAGCCCTCGGCATCGGTGATGAGGAGGACGATCTCGCTCTCCTCGACGATCTCCCACAGCCTGCGCTCCGCTTCTCCGTCCATGAACCCTCCTTCGGATCAGACCGGGAGGATACCCCCTACGACGCCCGCCGCCCATGGTCGCCCGCCGGTGCGCTGGTCACGGCCCCGGGGCTTCGTCCCCGTGACGACCCAGTGGAGCTCGCTTACGCGATGGGCCACGACGTCGCACGCCCCTGCCTGACGGGCAGCCCGCTCGACTGTGGGGACGAGGGGGTAGGTCTCCTCATCGTCCCACAGCTCGCCGAGCGCGGCGCGGGCCGCCTCGCGGTCCGCCTCGGAGGCGAACATGATGTCGAGGAGGAGGAACTGCCCGCCAGGAGAGAGCACGCGCCCGATCTCGCGGAACGCGTCGTCGTACTCCACCGGGGAGAGGTGGTGAAAGGCGAAACTGGAGACCACGATGTCGAACGCCGCGTCCGGGACGGGAAGCTGGAGGAAGTGCCCCTCGCGGAGGTGGTAGTCGGGGTGCGCCGCCCGGCAGCGGGCGAGCATCCGGGGCGACGGGTCCACGCCCCACACCTCGGTGCCCGCCTGGGCGACCTGCGCGGCGAAGGCTCCGGTGCCGATCCCGATGTCGAGCAGCCGCTCGCCGGGCTGGGGACGGACGAGGGCCGCCGCCCGGGCGAGGGAAGCGCGGGAGCCCGCGAGCGGCCCTGCGCCATCCGTCCACCGGTCGTGGTCCGCCGCGATGCGATCGAACAGGGCCCGTGTCGCGTCTGGACCGCGCGGCTGCCCGGGCGGCGAGTCGAGGGCAATGGCCGGCGCCGCCACGCTTGCCCACGCGCGGACCTCGTCCACAAGCGACGGCCGCACGGTGAAGACGAGGAACGCCGGCGATCCGAGCGCGGCCCGGATGCCCGGGGTGAACCCGCCACCGATGAGCTCCAGGGGCCCTACCTCGTCCGCCACGATCACCTCTGCCGTGCGCACCGCGCGTGCGAGGGCGGCGTTGGCGGAGGCAAGCCCTTCCGGGGAGAAGAAGAACCTCCGGAACGGGATCCCCGGCGGCTCGACGGAACACAGCGGGCGCTCCTCCCCCGTCGCGAGGTCCCGCACTCGGTACCCGACGGTCTTCCCGGCCACGAGGACCCGCGGGGAGGCGACACCCCCCACGGGCAGCCCCTGCGTCCGGAGATCCACGGTCAGCGAGAGGATCGCCGCGGTCTTCCCGGCGCCGATCTCGCCCGTGACGAGGAGGGCCCGGTCGCCCCTCTGGCGCGCGTGGAGGACCGACTGGAGGAGATCGCCGTTCAGGGCTTCCGCTCCTTCAGGCGGGCGCGGGCATCTGCGAGGTGACCGTGGTGGAACGCGACGACCTCGGCGAGGATGCTCAACGCAACGAGGCCCGGGGACCGACCGCCGAGGGGAAGCCCGACCGGGCAGTGGATGGAGGTCACCCGCTCCGCCGGAAACCCGTCTGCTTCGAGCTGCGCGCGGATCTCGGCCGACTTCGTCTTCGACCCGAGCATCCCCAGGTAGGCCGGGCCGGGGTCCCGCCGGAGAATCCCCCGCGCGACCTCGAGGTCGGTGGCGTGGGAATCGGTACAGATCACCGCGTACGCCCTCTCTCCCATCTGGGGGAGGTCCCGGTAGCCGGGAAGGGGGACCACCTCGAGCCCCGGGGCGAGTTCCTCCCGCGTCGCGGCCCGGCCGTCGTACACCGTCACCGCGAACGCCGCGACCTCATGGGCGAGCCGGGCCAGAGCCCGACCTCCGTGGCCCGCCCCCACAATCACCAGCTCCGCCTCCGGGGCGAGGACCTCGTAGAACAGGGTCGCCGTGCCGCGACCGCACTTCAGGCCTCGGTCGGTGAGATCCACCGTCTCCAGGGCCGTGCCCCCCGTCCCGAGCAAGCCCCGCCCCCGATCGATCGCGTGGGCCTCGAGCGACCCGCCGCCGATCGTCCCCTCGGTCCTCCCGTCCGGGTAGACGAGCATCCGCGCCCCCGGGAGCCGGGGGGCCGGCCCCGCGACGGCGACCAGAGTCACGAGCACGGCCCGCTCCCCTGCCGCCATCGCCTCCGCTGCGCGGGCCAGGACGCGACGGTCCACCCTACCCCCCGCGGACGAGGGCGTTGAACTCCCGGATCAGCTCGTCGATCCGGTCGGCCTGACCGTGGATTCGGTCCCAGAAATCCGGCCAGTCGTACCACTGGGTGTTGAGCTCCTCGACGGTCTTCCCCATCTGCTCGACCCACGTGAAGTAGTTGAGGTTATGGACCCGCTTCCGCTCGGGATAGGTGAGCTCGCGCATG
>DSBZ01000066.1 GCA_011057175.1 Candidatus Acetothermia bacterium | reverse complement strand
CGTGGGGGTGGGGGCATCGGTGATCCCCGGCGTGCGCATCGGGGCGTGGAGCGTGGTCGGGGCAGGCGCAGCGGTGATCCGCGACGTCGCCCCTGGGTCGACCGTGGCCGGGGTCCCCGCGCGGTCGCTTGGGGAACGAAGGTCCCCGTGAGAAGGCCCATCCCCATGTCCGCCCCGGACATCACGGAAGACGACGTCCGGGCGGTGGCCGAGGTGGTCCGCTCGGGGCGGCTGGCCTTGGGGCCCCAGACGGAGGAGTTCGAGCACGCGATCGCCGAATACGTCGGGGTCAAGCACGCCGTGGCCGTGAGCTCGGGGACGACCGCGCTCCACCTCGTCGTCCGCGCGCTGGGGATCGGTCCGGGGAACGACGTCCTCGTGCCCTCGTTCACGTTCGCCGCAAGCGCCAACGTAATCCTCTACGAGCGGGCAACGCCCGTGTTCGTGGACGTCGAGCCCGATACCTACAACCTCGACCCGGAGGACCTGGAACGGAAGATAACTCGGCGCACGGTGGCGATCATGGCAGTGGATGTGTTCGGCCACCCCGCGGAGTGGGACGGGATCTTGCGGATTGCCAAGAAGTATGGGCTGAAGGTCATCGACGACTCTTGCGAGGCTATCGGCGCGGAGTACAAGGGACGTAAGCTCGGCCAGTTTGGCGCCGCCGCCGCATTTGCCTTCTACCCCAACAAACAGATGACCACCGGAGAAGGGGGGATCATCGTCACCGACAGCGACGAGATCGCTCGCTTGTGCCGATCGTTGCGCAACCAGGGCCGGGCGGAGATGGGCGAGTGGCTCGATCACGAACGCTTGGGCTACAACTACCGGATGACCGAGATGTCGGCCGCCTTGGGGGTCTCCCAGCTTAGGCGCATCGAGACGCTCCTTGCCAAGCGGGAGCGGGTAGCCCGGATGTACACGGAACTCCTCTCCGGCCTCGAGTGGGTGCGACCCCCCGTGGTGCGCCCTCACGTCCGGATGAGCTGGTTCGTATACGTGGTAACCCTTGCTGAAGGCTTGCACCGCGACGCCGTGATGGCCCGGCTGGCGGAGGAGGGGATCCCCTCCCGGGGCTACTTCTCGCCGATGCACCTCCAGCCCTACATCCGGGCTGAGCTCGGCACGCGGGAGGGGATGCTCCCGGTCACGGAGGAAGCGGCCCGCCGCACGGTGGCGCTCCCCTTCCACGGGAACATGACCGAGGACGAGGTGGAGTGCGTGGTGGACGCGCTTGGACGGGCGTGTGGCTTGTAGCATGTGGCCTGCGGGACCGTGGGGATGGATGGGCAGAGGCGTCGTGCGCGTGTGACACGGTGCCCTCGCTGGGGCGGCGAGAGCGAAGCCGGTGGACGCAGGGAGGGAGGTAGCGTACGGACAACTTTGAAGGCTTGAGACGCAGTCTCAGCCTGTTGGGCCGCGCATGGGTGCGGTTCTTGGTCGACCTCGTTCTCTGGTCGGGGGCGGTGCCGCTGGCCTACCTCCTGCGGCTGGAGACTATCCGCGCACAGCACGTTCCCGGCGTGATCACCTTCTTGCTGATCGGGTTGCCGGTTCGGGCGGCGATGATCTGGGGGTTCGCCCTCCACCGCCAGGCGTGGTCGATGGTCGGGGCCCGGGACCTCTTCCATCTGGCCGCGGCGGTGGGCCTGGGCACGGTGGTGCTCTTCTTCGTCGCGCTCGGCCTTTCGGGGTGGGCGTTCGTCCCGCGGAGCGTTCCGGCGATCTCGGGCATGCTGGCCCTCCTCCTCTTGGGCGGGGCGCGCTTCGCGGCCCGGCTCCTCCACGAGGGGGCGGGGCGGCGGACGGCGGGGAAGGGCCGCCGGGTGCTCATCGCCGGCGCGGGCGAGGCGGGGACGATGCTCGCCCGCGAGATGCACCGCCACCCCGAGGCCGGGCTCGTGCCGGTGGGGTACCTCGACGACGCCCTTCCCAAACAGCGCCTCAGCGTGGCCGGCCTGCGCGTGTGGGGGAGGCTCGGTGATCTGCCCCAGGTGGCGCGCCGCCTGAAGGCTGATGAGGTCCTCATCGCGATCCCCTCGGCACCGGGGGAGGTGGTGCGCCGGGTGGTGGACGCCGCCCGCGCCGCCGGCGTCGGGTACCGGATCATGCCTGCCCTCCACGAGATCCTCTCCGGCCGGGTGTCGATCGGGGAACTGCGCGAGGTGGACCTCGAGGACCTCCTCCGGCGGGAGCCGGTGCGGTTGGACCTCGACGAGATCGCAGGCTACCTCGTGGGGAGGGTCGTCCTCGTCAGTGGGGCCGGGGGATCGATCGGGAGCGAGCTCGTCCGGCAGGTCTTGCGGTTCGGCCCGCGGGAGGTGATCCTCCTTGGCCACGGGGAGAACAGCCTGTTCGCTCTCTCCCGGGAGCTCGAACGCCGCGAGCCCCGGCCGCCGTTCCGCACCGTGGTCGGGGACGTGCGTCTCCGGGAGGACCTCGAGCCCCTGTTTCGCCAGGGAAGGCCCCACGTCGTGTTCCACGCCGCGGCCCACAAGCACGTCCCGCTCATGGAGGAGAACCCGGCGGCCGCTGTCCGGAACAACGTGGCGGGGACGGCGAACCTGGTCGAGCTGGCCCTCGAACACGGCGTGGAGCGGTTCGTGAACGTGTCCACGGACAAGGCGGTCAACCCGACGTCGGTGATGGGGGCGACGAAGCGGGTGGCGGAGTACGTCGTTCAACGCGCGGCGGGCCGGGCCGCGCCGGGGCAGGTGTTCGTGTCCGTCCGGTTCGGGAACGTCCTCGGAAGTCGGGGGAGCGTCGTTCCCACGTTCCGGGACCAGATCCGACGGCGGGAGCCGGTGACGGTCACCCATCCCGAGATGAAGCGGTACTTCATGACGATCCCCGAGGCCGTCCAGCTCGTCCTCCAGGCGGGGGGACTCGGGGACAACGGGGCGGTGTATGTCCTCGACATGGGGGAACCGGTGCGAATCGTGGACCTAGCTGAGGACCTCATCCGCCTGTCGGGGCTGGAGCCAGGGGTGGACATCCCCATTGTGTTCACGGGGCTGCGGCCGGGGGAGAAGCTTTTTGAGGAGGTCCTCACGGCGGAGGAAGGCACGGTGGCCTCGCGCCACGAGAAGATCTTCGTGGCGCGGACGGAGCCGCCGCCGGCGGGGGAGTTCGATGCGCGGCTCGCCGACCTCCTCGCTGCAGCGGACTCTGGGGACGCGCGGGCCATCCGCGCCGCCTCCTGCACAATGGATCCGGCTACCCCTCAGGTTGGGGGTGGTAGGTGGGAACGAGGTACTGGAGGGCGGCGCGGCAGGCAGCCGAATGGTCGGCGTACGTCTCGGTGCGGTCTGGCAACGTCCTGGGCAGCTGAGGGGGCGTCGGTTCCACGCTCCGCGACCGGATCCGCCGGCGAGAGCCGGTGACCGTCACCCACCGGGAGATGAAGCGGTACTTCATCACCATCGCCCAGGCAGCCCAGCGCGTTCGGCACGCAGGGGGCCGGGGGACAACGGGTCGGTGTGTGTGGTGGACCTGGGCGAGCCGGTAAAGATGGTCGACCTGGCCGAGGAGCTCGTGCGCCTCTCCGGCCAGGGGCCCGGGGAGGACATCGAGATCGGGGTCACCGGCCTCGGGCCAGGGGAGAAACTGTTCGCGGACTTCCTGACCGCCGAGGAGTAAAACACCACCGCCACCCGGCCCGCGAGGATCTTCGTGGCCCAGGGGGCGCCCCCCGGCCGGCCTGGCGGGGAAGCTCGCCCACCCGCACGCCACCGCTTGCGAGCAGGACGTCGAAGCGATTCGGGCGGCGCTGCGGGAACTCGGGCCCGCGTACGGCGTGAAGGGGTGAGGCGCGGTCCGTTGGGTGCGACCGCCTGTGGCCTGTAGCTCGTGGCGTGCGGGGACGCCTTCCCCCTTTGCCGGCAGCGCCCAGCTTGGCCGGCCACGCCAGGGCGAACTCGTCCGTGCTGGGCGCCGGCTACAGGTCGTGCCCCAGCGCGCGCCTGGGTGGGCCAACTGCCGGTGCTGGGTCACGCCAGGCCTTGACACCGGGTACTTCGTACCGGATGATTGTTACCGGGGTTCTTGCCCCGGGAGGTGGCAGATGAAACCGGCTGAGGGAAGGCAGCGGACGGAGATCGTTCTGCCCACGGACTTGCTGAAGCAGATCGACGCAGTGGCCGGCAAGCGGGGACGGACGAAGTTCCTCGAGCAGGCGGCGCGCGCCGAGTTGCGGAGGGGAGCCGTACAGGAGTGGTTCGCGCTGGGCAACAAGCTGAAGGGCTTGACGCTCCAGGACACCCTCTATGAGGCCCGGCGGCTGGAGGAGCGGCGGCGGTGAGAGGGGTCATCGACGCCTCCGTCATGCTGGCCAGCCTCCTGGAAGACGAGCCCGATCATGCTTCGGCAAGGAAGCTGCTTCGGCGGTTCGTTGACACAGCAGACAAGCTAGAGCTTATCTCCATTTCTCTCTTGCCCTACGAACTGGCAAGCGCCCTGTGGCAAGCCGTGCGCAGGGGGCGTGCCGCTGCAAAGGACATCGCAACCCTCCTCGAACAGTTCGAGCGTTTCGGTCTTCCCCTGTTCAGCGTGCCGCCTGCCTCAGTCATCTCTGTTGCTGAACGCCTGCAATGTGCTTCGGCACATGATGCAGCCTATCTCGCCCTGGCAGAACGCGAGAAGGCTCCTCTTGTCACTGCGGACAGGCGCCTTCATAACGCCCTGCGGGACAAGTTCCGCTGGATTGCCTCAGTTGACGAGTTCTTGAACCGAGCCCGCCGGGAGAACCTAAGCGAAGCTGACGGTTAGCTGGCGAGCACGTCTTCCCCATCGTGGGTGGCTAATGGTCTGTGGCAGAAGGGCTGTGAGAGCACCGACCCCTTGACGGACCAGCATCTGTGCGCCGAGCGTTGCGGGCACGCCCTCCTGCGCCTCATCCGCACCTGCCAGCCCCAGCCAGAGGGGTCAAACCCTCAAGTTCAGGGTCGCGGGGAGAGGCGCGCCGGGCTTCTCTTGCCAGGAAGGCCCCGGTGGGCGATGATGTCCTCGCGGGAGGTGCGCGGGCATGAGTGGCGAGGTGCAAAAACTGCAGCAGTGGCCCCAGCGGGCGGACAATACCTGGCAGGCAGCCGTGGTCCGACTCCCGGTGGGGCCCGAGGGCGACGATGGGCTGCCGGAGCCGCTCACGGTGGCGCTGTGCGCCAGCACGGAGGGGGAGGTGGCCAGGCCGAGCAGGCTTGTGGAGGGGGAGGTACGTTCGGTCGATCTCGTCCTCGAGGCGATGGCGGCGCTCGCCCAAGACAGGCTGCGCTATCGGCCGGGGAAAGTGGAGGTCAACGATGAAGAACTGGCCGAGCGATTGGGCGAGCTGCTCGCGCCGGCGGGCGTCCAGGTGGAGTTCCGGGCGCAGCTCGAGCTGATCGAGGACTGCATGAAGTTCCTGCTGGAGAGCCTTCTCTCGGAATACTTGCACGGCCTGGAGGAGGAGCGCCCCGGCTACCTCGATGCGGCGGGGGTCACCGTGGACAAGGTGAGGGCCTTCGCCGATGCGGTGGCGGCCTTCGTCCGCTCGGGCGTCTGGCGGGAACTCGGGGGGGACGATCTCGTGGAGATTTCCAGGCCCGATGCTCCTCCGGGGATGCGCTACGCCTGCACGCTCGCCGGTGAGCGGTCGCTCGCGGTGGCGCTGTTCCCGTCCGAAGAACGCTTCTGGGCGCTGCGCGACGCGGAGCACGAGGAGGAAGTGCTCGATGCCTGGCGGGGGCTGTGGCACATCGGGTTTGCGGAGCTGGAGGAGCTCCCGCAGGCGGATCAGGAGCTCTGGCAGGCGCACGAGCTTCCCGTGGCCGACCCGGAGGGGTATCCGTTGGCCGTGCTGCTGGAGGGGGCCGCGGACGCCGGGCCGAGAAGGCCGAACGCGGAGGAGCTCGCGTTCCTCGAGGGGCTCCTGCGGGCGCTGGCGAACACAGGCGACGATGAGCTCGATTCGGGTCGCTGGACGGTGGAGGTGGCGACGGCCCTGGGCAAGGTGGAGTACGAACTCAGCCTCCCCTTTCTCCTCGATCCTCCGGGCCACGAGGAGCTCTACCGCCATGGGATCTTCGATCGCCGCGCCCTCGAGGCTGCGCACGCTCGGATCGGGCGGTTCCTCGACGGAAAGGACTTCCAGAGTGTGGAGGAGCTCAACCGCGCCCTCCGGAAGGAGTTCGGGGGGAAGAAGGTGGACCCCGGGAAGTACAAGCCACGCAACAAGCTGGAACAGGCGCAGGACCTGTGTTACGAGGCGTTCGACTCCCTCGGGCGCCGCCGGGTGGCATTGGCCCGCCGGGCGCTGCACGTTCACCCCGACTGCGCGGACGCTTACGTGCTGTTGGCCGAGGTTGCCCGGACTTCCGAGGAGGCCGCCGAGCTCTACGCAAAGGGGGTGGAAGCGGGAAAGCGCGCGCTGGGCGAGGACTTCGCCCGAGAGTACGCCGACCGCTTCTGGTCAGCCCTGGAGACCCGGCCGCTCCTGCGCGCCCTGCACGGGCTGGCGACGGAGCAGCTCCGCCTGGGGCGGCAAGACGAGGGGCTGACGACCCTGCGCGAGATGCTGCGGCTGAATCCCAACGACAACCAGGGCGTGCGCTACTGGTTGTTGCCGCGGCTCATCGCTCGCGGAGAAGTCGCCGAGGCCGAGGAGCTCCTGGCCGACTACGCGGACGATCTCATGGCGGTGTGGCCCTACTGCCGCGCCTTGGTCTCCTTCCGCCGCCACGGCGATACCCCGGCGGCGAGGCGGCTCCTGGAGAGTGCCCTCTCCGCCAACCCGCACGTGCCTGCCTTCCTGCTGGGGAAGCGCCAGCCCCCAGGGGGGTTCGACTCCTACGAGCTCGGGTCGGGAGAGGAGGCCGCGATCAGTGCGGGCGCCTGTGCGCCGGCCTGGGAGTCCGTCCCCGGGGCGCTGGACTGGCTGGAGCGCTTGAGCAGGCCGCGCAAGCGCAAGGTCACGGGGTCACACCTTCATTTTTAGGGTCGCGGGGCGAGGCGGGGGGCGCTACTGGAGGAACGGGGAGTACGGCTGGGGATGAGGACCGTGCGCTGGACCCTGGTCCTTGTGTGGATCGGGTTCCTCGCCTATCTCAGCCTGGGGCGCGACTGCCCGCCACCGATCGAGAGGGCGCTCGCCGTTGCGGGGACCTGCCTCCCCCACTTCGTGGGCTCTGAGCCGCGGTGGCCCACTACCCCGGCCGCTGAACCTCGCGCGCGCGTACAATGGTTCCCATGGCGAGTCGGGCGAGAGACTGGATGAGCCAGGCCGAGCGGGATCTCCTCCATGCCCGGCGGGCCCAGGAAATCAGCCACTTCGACTGGGCCTGCTTCGCCGCCCACCAGGCGGCGGAGAAGGCGATCAAGGCCCTCTACCAGTCCGCGGGCGGGGACGCCCGCGGCCACTCGGTGTGGGGACTTCTCCAGGAACTTCCCCGTTCGCTTCAGCCCCCCGACGACGTGGTCCAGGCCGGCCGGCGGCTCGATCGACACTACATCCCCGCCCGCTACCCCAACGCCTTCCCCGCGGGCGCCCCGTGCGAGCGGTACACGGCGACCGACGCCGAGGAGGCGGTCCGCGATGCCGAGCGAATCGTGGCGTTCTGTGCGCGTCACCTGGCTTGACCGGCCGGGGACGATCGCCCGCCTGAGGGAAGCCGTGGCGGCCCTCGCCCGCG
This sequence comes from Candidatus Acetothermia bacterium, assembly GCA_011057175.1. GTDB lineage: Bacteria > Bipolaricaulota > Bipolaricaulia > Bipolaricaulales > Bipolaricaulaceae > Bipolaricaulis. The sequence continues at coordinate 873 of DSBZ01000066.1, read as the reverse complement.
ACCACCCGGAGGTGGAGCGGGTGGTCTTGTTTGGGTCGCTCGCCCGAGGCGAGGCGGTTCCCGGAAGCGACGCCGACCTCCTGGTCGTCCTTTCCGACTCGCCGCTTCCTTTCCTGGAGAGGATCCCCGCGTACACTCCGCGCGGCTGCGGGATCGGCGTGGATGTCTTCCCCTACACCCAGGCCGAGCTTGGGCGGATGATGGAGGAAGAGAACCCGTTCGTGCGCGAAGCCCTGGGCACCGGGATCGTCCTCTACGCGCGGGCGGCCGCGGACTCCCCCGGGGAGTCAGACCTTCAGTCCTAGGGTCATGGGGCGCGGCGCGGGAGCGACGGGGACTGCTCATGGTTGACGGCTGAGGCACCTCGCCTACACTCCTCCCGGGGGACGCCCGATGAACCGGCGGTTCAAAGTGATCGTAGAGAAGACCAAGGATGGCTACGTTGCCTATCCGGTTGGGCTCCAGGGTGTTGTCGTGAGCGATGGCAACACAGTTGAGGAGGCAGTCGCGAATCTGAAGTCTGCGATTGTGTTCCACCTTGAGACCTTCGGGAAGGACGCCCTCGGCGAACTCCTGTCCCCCGAGGCCGTGTACCTCACAGAGGCCGAAGTCGCGGTAGATGTCCAGTTTTCCGCGTGATGCTCCCAAGCGAAGGGTTCCAAAGGCTGAAGCGCACGTATATTCTACTCGGATTGGTCTTCCCAAGGATAGAACCATATTAAGAAGTAAAGAATATGTCCATTTTCAAGGCCTGAACATCCCGCTCGGATTTTCAAGTGGGCCATGTCGCTTCCCTTAGCTCGTAGTCCCGTCCCTGTTTCATCATCGACCACATGATCCGCACAAGATATCTCCCTGTGGCCCGGATCGCCT
>DSBZ01000009.1 GCA_011057175.1 Candidatus Acetothermia bacterium | reverse complement strand
TGCTCGCGAAGATCACCCCTTGGGCGCGGACCTCATCGAGGAGGGAGCGGTACACGACCTCGGAGTCGACCTGGGCCCCAAGGCCCGCGAGGGCCTTCTGCTCGGCCTCGGGAAGCCGCAGGGTGTGGAAGGTGCGGCGGATCTCGTCCGGGAGGTCCTCCCACCGCGTGACGGGCTCCACCGGCCGGGCGTAGTAGGCGAGGTCGGAGAGGTCGAGCTGGGACAGGTCGAGCCCGAACCGGGGGAGAGGGGACTTCTCGAACACGGTCAGGCATCGCTCCCGGTGGGCCCTCATCCAGGAAGGCTCTCCCTTCTCGACGGATAGTTCCTCCACGAACTCCCGGGTCAGGGTGCGGGGGATCCCCTTCGCTTTCATCCTCGCACCGCCTCGAACCCCTCCTCCCCGATCCGCCGCGCCAGCTCGGGCCCGCCCCGACCGACGATCCGTCCCCCGTCGAGGACGAACACGTCCGATGGCGGGACGTGGTCGAGGATCCGCGGGTAGTGGGTGATGATGAGGACCGCCGCCCCGCCCTCGGCCAGCTCGCGGATCGCGCCCGCGATCAGCCGCAGCGCGTCCACATCTACCCCCGAGTCCGGCTCGTCGAGGAGGGCGACCTTCGGCTTGAGGAGGTAGAGCTGGAGGAGTTCCGCCCTCTTCTTCTCCCCGCCGGAGAACCCGACGTTGAGCTCGCGGTCGTCGAGCGCCTCCATCCTCAGGCGGGAGATCGCCTGAGGGTAGCTTCTCTGGAACTCGCAGAACCCCTGCCCCCGCTCGGCACAGGCCAGCCGCAGGAACTCCCGCAGGGCGACCCCCTCGATCTCCGGGGGGTACTGGAACGCGAGGAAGAGCCCCTTCCTCGCCCGCTCGAACGGCGCCAAAGGGAGGAGGTCCTCGCCGTCGAGGGATACCCGTCCCTGCGTTACCTCGTACCCGGGCCCTCCCGCCAGGGCGAAGGCGAGGGTCGACTTCCCCGAGCCGTTGGGGCCCATCAGCGCGTGAACCCGGCCCGGCTCGAGGGCGAGGTCCACCCCCCGCAGGATCGGTTCCTTCCCCACGGAGACGTGGAGGCCGTCTACGGAGAGAACAGGCATGGCAAGGAGGCTACCGGCCCCCCTGCCCGACTGCAACCCGGAGCCTCGGTCTCGAGTCTACCGCTGGAGGAACAGGTCTCCAGGCTCGGTGAGGATGATCTCGGCCACCCCTCGGTACAGCTTGACCTCCCCTTGGGCCTGGACCGTCTTGCCGACAAGCTGGGTCCAGAAGCGGGTGCCGAACGCGGCCTCGAACTTCCCGACGTGCCGGGCGGGGATGAACAGGGCGAACCGCCCCGGGTCAGGGAAGGCCAGCCCGAGGTTCAGGAACACGTCCCCTCCCTTACTGGTGCCCACACTCATCACCGGGCCCTCCACGCACAGGGTGTTCCCGATCTGGGACCGCGCCTCGTTCCATGGGACGGCGGGAGCGCAGCGGGCTTGGGCGGTGCTGCCAGCACCGGGAGTGGCGGCAGCATGGGCGAACACGTCTACGTAGCGGACGGGGGCCGGTTCGGCGGCTGCCGTGAACAAGTCCGTGGCCAAGAGGACGAGGTTCACCATCACACGGCCGTCGGGGTCGAGGTAGACGTAGGCGACGAGCGTCCCGTCAGGTCCGCGCTCTTGCGCGTCGAGCTCCAGATAGACCGTCTTGCCGGCCACGAGCGCCGCGTTGAGGGCGCGGGCCAGAGGCGCCTCCGGACTTGTCCCCGCCGGGGCGGCCACCCCGAGGTACCGAACGCGGACCGTCTGCCCCACGGCCAGCCCCGCCGGGGCTGGGCTCGGCAACCGGTCGACCCGCACCTCAACCGTCACCCCATCCACCACCTGGTCGACCGTGGCCACAATCGCCGGTGGCGGCAGCGGGGGAAGCCCCAGACCGCTCACCGCGCCCAAGCACAAGACCACAAGCCCAAGAGGCGCGATACGTCTATGCACCACAACCACCTCCTCCAACGGAAAAGGGTACCCGAAGTGAAGGGGGGCGCCCACGGCGGGGCTACTCGGCTTCAGCGGAAGGCGGGGCGAAGTGGGCCCGGCACCGCGGCTCGTAGCTCTCCAGGCCCCCGATGAGGACCTCGGGCCCCCCGGGAGCAGGCTTCCCGTCAACCAATCGCTGGGACCGGGTAGCAGGTTCCCCGCATACAGTGCACACCGCGCAGAGCTTCACCACCTCGTCGGCGAGGGCGAGGAGCTCCGGCATCGGGCCGAACGGCTCCCCGCGGAAGTTGAGGTCCAACCCCGCCACGATCACCCGCTTGCCCTGCCGCACCAGCGCCTCGCACAGGGCGGGGAAGCCGGGGCCAAAGAAGTGGGCCTCGTCGAAGGCGAACACATCGGTGAGTTCCGGGTGCTCGGTGACAAGGTGGGAGAACTCGGGCCAGGAGATGGCCGTTGGCAGGCGGCGGCAGGGGAGGGATCGGCCGTGGTGGGTGACCACCTCCTCCACCGCGTAGCGGGTGTCGAGCTCCGGCTTGAAAAGGAGGACCTCCTTTCGCGCGATGCGCGCCCGCTCCACCCTCCTCAGGAGCTCCTCCGTCTTCCCGGAGAACATGCACCCCGTGACCGCCTCCAGCCGCCCCCCCATCGTCCGGGGATCGTAGCCCACCACCTGGCACAGGCCAAGGTTGCCCTTGTCCGGAGCAGGGGATAGAGTAGAGGAGAAGAGCATGGCGGGCCACGGGCTGAGGGTGAATGCCTATCTCCTGAGGCGGGGGGTGGGTCTCGTTGTGGTCTACGCGCTTCTCTTGTTCGTCGCAGTGATCATGGGGATGCCTCTGTTCTGGATGATCACCACCTCCCTCAAGGACATCACCCAGGCGTTGCGTATCCCCCCCCAGTGGATCCCCAATCCTCCTCAATGGGGCAACTACCCTGCCGCATGGAACGCAGCACCGTTCGCTATCTACTTCTGGAACTCGTTCTTCCTCGCTGTGACAACCACCGTGGGCGATGTGGCCACGAGCATCCCCGCTGCCTACGTCTTGGCAAAGATGAACTTCTTCGGCCGAGGCCTTCTGCTTGGGCTTCTTCTTGGAACGCTCATGATCCCGGGGCAGATGCTGCTCGTCCCGAGTTTCGTCCTCATCAACCGGTTGGGCTGGTACAACACGTATTGGGCCCTCATCATCCCCTGGACGGCGGGGGTGTTCGGGATCTTTCTCCTGCGGCAGTTCTTCAAGACCATTCCCGACGAATTATGGGACTCGGCCCGGATCGACGGGTGCTCTCGGTTGCGGTACATGTTCCAGATCGCAGTACCGCTGGTTCGCCCCGGCATCGCCACCGTGGCCCTGTTCAAGTTCGTCGGTTCCTGGAACGCGTTCCTGTGGGTGATCATCATGACCGACAAGGTGGGATTGCGAACCGTCCCCGTGGGGCTAAGATTCTTCATGATGGACATCGGCACGGACTATCCGCGGCTGATGGCAGCAGCGACGATGGCCATCGTCCCCGTGCTGATCCTGTTTGCCTTCGCACAACGGCAGTTCATCCAAGGCATTGCCCGCACGGGGATCAAGTGAGGGGGGTGAGAACAGAGCACAACGGATGGGTTTCCGACGGCAACCACAAGAGGCGTCTGGACAGTTCACGGAGGTGGGTAACATGCGACGAGTAGCGGTATTCATGTTGGTGTGCGCGTTGGGGGTTGGAGCCCTCGGCCAAGTGACAATCAGTTTCTGGCACGCCATGTCCAGGGCGCTCGGAGAGACGCTGACCGAGCTTGTCGACAAGTTCCAGGAGGAGAACCCGGGGATCAAGGTGGACCTCGTGTACCAGGGCGGCTACAGCGCCCTGCAGCAGAAGCTGATCGCGGCTGTGGCCGCCGGCGAACCCCCGATCCTGGCCCAGCAGTACCAAAACTGGACCACCCAGTGGCTCGATGCCCTGGTGGACCTCGACCTGTTCCTGCCCGCGGAGATCCAAGCCGACCTCCTCCCCCAGTTCGACGAGCTGTTCGAGGGTCGGATGGTGACGGTTCCGTTCAACAAATCGATCCTCGTCCTCTACTACCGGCCCGATCTCGTTCCCGATCCACCGAGGACTTGGGAGGAGTTCGAGTCCATCGTCACCGCGATCGGCAAGGATGAGGAAAAGGGCGTCTACGGAACGGCGTTCCGTCCCCCGAACCCGGAGATCTTCCTCACCCTCCTCTACCAGGCCGGTGGTTCCATCCTGTCCGACGACTGGTCGGAGGTGACAATCAACAACCCGGCAGGGCTGGAGGCTGCGGAGTTCGCGGCGCGGCTGGCTCAGTACGCGCTTCTTGATAGCGCCTACACCTCTGACGCCATCGCGAAGGGAATCGCAATTGGGGCGTTCATCGACACGTCGGCGGGCTACACCTACAACATGAACGCTGCCAACGCCGCGGGGGTCCCCCTTGCGGTGGCTCCTCTGCCTTGCCACGACGGGAACTGCGCATCCATGATTCAGGGGACGAACCTGGCCGTGTTTGCGCCGAAAGCTTCCCGGGCGCAGATCGAGGCAGCGGCAGCGTTGATCGCGTTCCTGCTTCGCGAAGACAACATCGTCTACTGGGCCCAGAAGACGGGGTACCTCCCAGTGACGCGGAGTGCGATCTACGGGGACCTCTGGCAGAGCTACATCGCGGGGAAGCCTGCGCAGAAGGTGATGACCGACCAGCTCATCGCCGGAGGGTTCGGACAGCTCCTCCACCCGCGGTACATGGACATGCGGAGCCTCCTCATCACCTACTGGGAGCTCCTCCTCATGGGGGAAGACACGCCGCAAGCGGTGCTTGATGCCCTCGCGGCGGAGATCGACGCCATCAAGTAGAAGGAGACCGAGCGGGGGAGGGTAGCCCTCCCCCGCTCGATCATGTGAAGCTGCCTACGCTGCGGAAGGGTCGGCGGTTCTGGTGGGATACCCTGGAGGCATACGTGTACCTCCTGCCCACCCTCGCGGTGCTGGGCGTGTTCACGTTCTACCCGTTTGTAAACGCTTTCCGCTACAGCGTCTACGACATCCGCACCCGCACCGTACCTGGCCATGTGGTGTACGTCACGGTGGACAGCTCCGCTTGGGCGACGACCCTCGCCCGGGGCCGGATCCCCGATGAACTGGCGGACGTTCTGCGCAAGCGCGGGGCGACGCCCGACGACCTGTGGGTGCGCCTGCGTCAGGCCGACCGTTGGGTGATCAAGGACGAGGCGTCGGGCCAGGAGTACATCATCGTCCGCGAGGGAGAGGAGATTCGGGTGCACCAGGCCACCACAGGCTGGGCGATGGAGTGGGTGGGGTGGGCCAACTTCACCCGCGCGTTTCGGGACCCGGACTTCGGAAAGGCTCTGTTGAACACGTCTGTGTACGTGGGGACCAGCGTTCCAACAACCCTGTTCTTGGCGCTTCTCCTGGCGACCCTGCTCCATCGGGAGCTGCGGGGGAAGGCGTTCTTTCGGCTGGCGAGCTTCCTTCCCTACATCACCCCGGTCGTGGCAATCACCATGGTCTGGGCGTGGATCTACGACCGGAACTTTGGCCTCCTCAACTACTTCTTGAGTACTTTAGCTGGCTGGTTTGGCCTCCAGTTCAGCCTCATCAACTGGCTCAACGACCCGCGCTACGTGATGCCTGCCCTGGTGATCATGAACGTATGGCGGTTCACGGGCTACCAGGCGCTGATCCTGCTCGCTGGGATGCAGGGTATCGATCGCGAGTACTATGAAGCGGCGCGGGTGGACGGAGCGGGGGCGTTCGGCGTATGGCGGAAGATCACCGTCCCACTGCTCACCCCGCAGATCTTCTTCCTCCTCATCATCTCCCTCATCGGCTCGTTCAAGATCTTCGAGGAGGTGCTGATCCTTCTTCAGGGGCCGGGACCGCAGAAATCGGGACTGACCGTGGTGTACTACGTGTTCACCAAGGCGTTCGACGCTGGCCACTACGGGCTCGCGTCGGCCGCCTCGGTGATCCTGTTCGCCATCATCTTCGCTCTGTCGTTGTTCCAGCTCACCGTGGTTCAGAAGCGCGTGCATTACGAACGCTAGGAAGGAGGCAAGGGTGCGCGGAATGCAGCTGTGTGTGGTCGTCCTTGTTCTGTCTGTCGGGTTGGGGTGTGTGGCAGCGCAGCCTCCGGAGGGAGCAATCCCCGCCCGGATCCTGCGCTGGTACGACGGGGACACGGTGCAGGTCCGGTTCACGGAAGATCCCCCCGCGGGAGTGTGGAGTTCAGAGGCGGTGCGCCTCCTCGGGATTGACACTCCGGAGGTGGGCGAGCCGTTTGCGGACGATGCGACGCGCTACCTGCGCTCCCTCACAATGGGGAAGACGGTGTACGTGGAGCTCAACCCGTTCGAGCTGCGGGACCGCCACCGCCGCCTCCTCGCCCATCTGTGGGTGGAGACGGACGACGGATGGACCCTGATCAGCGAGGCGATCGTGCGCGCCGGACTGGCACGCATCCTCGTGTTCTACCCCGAACAGGAGAGGTACTACTGCCGGCTCCTGCGCGCCCGCGCCCTCGCCCAGGTGGACAAGCTCGGCCTTTGGGGAGCATTTCCGGATCCCCTGAACCTCGAGGAGATGGAGGCGCGTCCCGTGACCTACGTGACCGAGGTGGTCACGGTCGTGTTCGCGGTGGCCAGCGCCGCCCCGGGTCCCGCGGGCCCGTCGCTCCGGGCGGCGGGGAGTCAGTACGGGTTCCGGGCGATCCTCGATCTGGGGACGTGCCCCGGGGCGTGGACAGAGGTGGAGCTCGCCCCAGAGGCGCTGGTCGGACAGACGGTGGCCGTGACGGGGGAACTCCTCTGGGACAGCTTCGGAGGCGGCCCGCGGATCGTGGTGCAGTCCCCGGAGCAGGTGGAGGTGAGGGAGTAGCGATGAGGCTGGCAGCGGTTCTCCTGGCCGCGTTCTTGACCGGCGGAGCCGCGGCCTCGCCTCTCGCCTACGGTCCCTGGACAGGCGCCCCCGACGCCCACGCGGTCACGGTGAGTTGGGCCTCCGCTCCGGCTTCCCCGGCCCGGGTGGAGTACGGACCGCTTGCCCCCGGGTGGCCCCTCGATCCCTTCCCCCTCGCCCAGACCTACACCCCAAGTGCCGCCGCGGACCGGGAGATCGTCCACCTGCGCCTGGACGGCCTCCTTCCCGACACGTGGTACGTGTACCAGGTGGTCTTCCCCGATGGGAGCCGCTCCCCCGTCGGGTCGTTCCGCACCGCCCCGCCCCCGGGGGCGACGGTGGTGTTTGCCGTCGTCGCGGACACACAGTGGCAGTGGGAGGGCACGAACCGGGTGCGCCTCGTGGCCGAGGCGCTGGACCGAGGGCCGTTCCTCTACCACTTCATCCTCCACGGGGGGGATCTCGTGGAGACCCCGATCCCTTCCCACTGGGAGTTCTTCTTCCGGTCCATGGCCCCGGTCCTGCGGTGGGCCCCGCTCCTTCCCGTCCTCGGGAACCACGAGCGCAACAGCATCACGTACTACCAGCACTTCACCTTTCCTCCGGGTGGGGGGCGGCTCGACAAACGTTGGTGGACCCTGCGCTGGGGCGACGTGGTGGTGGTGGGATTGGACACGAACGCCCGGCGGCCCCAGGACTACGTGGATCAGGTGGACTGGATCCGGGAGAGCCTGTCCGGCCCGGAGCCCCACAAGTTCGTGATCTTCCACCACCCGGTGTTCTCCTCCGACGCGATCTACCACCCCGGCGTCGAAGGTCTCCAGACCCTTTGGCATCCGGTGTTTGTGGAGCTCGGGGTGGATATTGTGTTCACCGGGCATGCCCACAACTACGAGCGGATCGAGCGGGACGGGGTGACGTACCTCGTGGTGGGTGGCGGCGGCGCCACGCTGCGCCCCCTTGGGCCGGAGCGTCTGGAGGGATCTCGGGTGGCCTACGACGACCACCTGTTCTACCTCTGGGTGGAGACGGGCCCTAAGGGGATCGCTGTGGAGGTGGTGGGGGTCGCCCGGCAGGTGGAAGAGGAGATTGTCCCCAGCGCCACGATCCTCGACGCGTTCACCCTGCCCAGAGACTGACCCGCTCCGGGCGGCGGCCGGGCAGACCCACCCCGCATCACCTGCGAAGCAGAAGCAGGGGTTGATGCCTCCCGATCCGCCGCTGGCGCGGGGATGATGGTCGAGTAGACTCACGGGTAGGAGGTGGACCATGCGCGTCTTGCTCGTTGTCGGCGCTCTGCTCCTGGTCCTGAGCCCGCTGGGGCTGCCCAAGGAACCCCTGAACCTGGCCATCGTGTGGCATCAGCACCAGCCTCTCTACTGGAACCGCCTCACCGGGGACTACGAGCTCCCCTGGGTGCGGGTGCACGGGGTTCAGGAGTACCTGGATTCCCCGCTCATCCTCCTCGAGCACCCGGGGGTTGTGGTCACCTACAACCTCCAGCCAAGCCTGCTTTGGCAGCTCCTCGACTACGTGGAGATCACGGACGAGGAGCGGTCCCGGGGCGGGTTGTACGAGCTCATCGGGGCGGTGGACAACCACCTCCGGTGGACGTGGGCGCTCCTTTCGGATCCCGCCTCCCTGACCCCGGAGACCCGGGCGGCGATGCAGGAACAGTTCTTCTGGATCAACCCGTACATGCTCCGCCCGGGCGGGAAGCACTACGATCCGTACTACGCCCAGCTCAATGTTCTGCGGAGCGCGCGTCCGCTTACAGACAGGGAGCTCCTCGATGCCGCCGGGCTGTTCCTCCTCTGGCAGATCTCGCCGGAGCTCCACGGTGAACTCGGCCTCCTCGGCCTGCGGGGGAAGTCGAACTGGACGGAGGAGGACATCGTCCAGACCGTCCGGGCCCAGCACGAGGTCC
>DSBZ01000233.1 GCA_011057175.1 Candidatus Acetothermia bacterium | reverse complement strand
GGCAACTCGGTGCCTTGACAAGGGGGCGGGTGCTCCGCTAAGATAAAGAGACAAGATGATCCGATTATCGGATGATGGGGGATGAAGTTCGCCCTGTCGAGCAAGTACGCGATCCGGACCTTGCTCCAGCTTGCCGCGGCGGGCGGTGGGCCGGTCACGGTGCGGGACTTGGCCGCGGACGCCTTCATCCCAGAGCCGTACCTGGCGAAGCTCGTTCCACTGCTCGTGCGGGCGGGCGTTGTGGGTTCGATCCGAGGTCGAGGCGGAGGGATCACTTTGGCCCGGCCGCCGGGGGAGATCTCGCTCGCCGAGATCATCCGCATTACTGAAGGCGAGGCGATCTTCCAAGAGTGCCCGTTCGAAGTGGATCCCTGTCCAGGGAAGCCGGATTGTCCTCTCGCTTCGGTGTGGGATCCTCTGCGGGACGAGCTGGTGGGCTTCCTGGAGCGGACCACGGTCGCTTCCCTCGCGGGACGGGTGAGGGGCCGGGGTGGGAATCCTGCCTCTCATCGCCGCGGGCCCCGCGATCGCGGAGAGGAGCGCTGTGGCAGTGATGGCTGACGAAATGCTGCCAGCTTAGCTTTGGGATCACGGTGAACGGATGAGGGAGCGATCGCGTTCCGCTGCGCCCTCAGCGGTTGGGCGGCCAAAGACGCACCGAAACAAGGAGGCATCGATGAGCGAGCTGATGAGCGACAAAAGGAAGGAGGCCCTGAAGGAGATCCTGCGGCGACTCCACGCGGGAGAGAGTGTCCCCAGCCTCAAGGCGGCGTTCCGCAACGCGGTGGGAAGCGTCTCTCCCCAGGAGATCGCCCAGATCGAGGAGGAGCTCGTGCGCGAAGGGCTGCCGCGGGAGGAGCTGATGAAGCTCTGCGACCTCCACCTCGCCCTGTTCGAGGAGTCCCTCGCTGGTGCGGATCTCTCCACCCCTCGCTGGCATCCGCTGCACATCCTGATCGCCGAGCACCGCGAGGTGCTGGGGATGGCGACTCGCCTCGCCTCCCGAGCCCGGGAAGGGGTGGCGTCGCCCGAGGCCCGGGCCGAGGTGGAGCGCCTCGTGCAACACCTCGTGGCCGCGGAGAGCCACTACCTGCGGGAGGAGAACGTGCTCTTCCCGTACTTGGAGCGGCACGGGATCGGCGAACCGCCGCGGGTGATGTGGGCTGAGCACGACCGGATCCGTGAGCTGAAGAAGGCCGTGGTGAAGGAGGCACCCCAAGGGGAGAGGCTCGCCGAGGCGGCGGTTGCCCTGAGCGAGATGTTGGCCAGCCACTTCCTCAAGGAAAACCGGATCCTCTTTCCGACGGGGCTGCGGGTAATCCCGGAAGGCGAGTGGCCGGAGATCCGCCGCCAGTTCGATGAGATCGGGTACTGCTGCTTCACCCCGGCGGCGCCGCCTCCACCGGAGCCGGCAGGAGCGCCGGGTCCAGCAGCGGGTCCCATGCCGGGCTCCCAGTTCCGGCTGCGGTTTCCCACCGGCGAGTTCACCCCCCAGGAGCTGGAGGCGGTGCTGAACACGCTCCCTGTGGACATCACGTTTGTGGATCGGGACGATACGGTCCGCTACTTCAACGCCTCGAAGGACCGGATCTTCGTCCGCACTCCGGCCGTGCTCGGGCGCAAGGTCCAGGACTGCCACCCCCCGAAGAGCGTCCACGTGGTGGAGGAGATTCTCGCCGACTTCAAGGCCGGTCGCCGGGACGGGGCCGAGTTTTGGATCAACTTCGCGGGCAAGCTCGTCTACATCCGCTACTTCCCGGTGCGGGCTCCCGGGGGCGAGTACCTGGGCACGGTCGAGGTAACGCAAGACATCAGCCCGATCCAGAAGATCACTGGGGAGCGACGGCTGCTGGACGGTTGATGCGACAGAGGAGACCACGATGGGCAGACGGGAGGAGTTCTTTGCGGAGCGGGAGCGCCTCCATGCGCTCACCCTCAAGCGGGCGAACCTGGTCACGAAGCGGTTCTTGGCCCTCGACTCCGCGGCCTACGAGGAGGGGGTGCTTCCCCGGGCCACGAAGGAGCTCCTCGGGCTCGTGGCCTCCCTCGTCCTGCGCTGCGATGACTGCGTCACCTACCACGTCGTCGGGGCGTGGGAGGCGGGGGCGACGGGCGACGAGCTCATGGAGGCGATGTCCGTCGCCCTGGTGGTGGGGGGCTCGATCGTCATCCCCCACCTCCGGCGGGCGGCGGCGCTGTTGGACGAACTGGAGGGGAGCGATGAAGCCAGCTGTGATCGAGCTTAGAGAAGGCGTCTACTGGGTCGGGGTCAAGGATTGGGGCCGGCGGATCTTCGACGGCCTGATCCCGCTTCCCCGCGGGACCTCGTACAACGCGTACCTCGTGAAGGGGGGCACCAAAACGGCCCTCGTGGACACGGTGAACCCGGGGTTCGAGGCCGAGCTCCTCGCCAAGATCGACGCGGTCGCGGATCCGGCAGGGCTCGACTACGTGATCATGAACCACGCCGAACCCGACCACGCCGGCGCGATCCCCACCGTCCTCGCGGCGGCTCCCCGGGCGAGGCTCGTCCTCACCGCGAAGGGGGCGGACCTGGCCGTTCGCCACTACCGCGTGCCGCAGGAACGGATGCGGGTCGTGAAGGAGGGCGACACGCTCGATCTCGGCGGGAAGACCCTTCGCTTCGTGGACGCGCCGTTCCTCCACTGGCCGGAGACGATGTTCACCTACCTCGTCGAGGACGAGGTCCTCTTCCCGTGCGATTTCTTCGGCGCCCACATCGCAGCCGGGATGTACGACGAGGAGGTGCCCGATCTTCCTGTGCGTGCCCAGATGTATTTCGGCGAGATCATGATGCCGTTCCGCAAGGCCGGGGAGCGGGCGATAGAGAAGCTCGCCGATCTTCCGATCGAGCTCATCGCCCCGAGCCACGGGCCGCTGTGGCGGCACCCGGAGCGGATCCTCAGCCTGTACCGGAAGTGGACTGCAGGCGAGACGCTCCCCAAGGTCGTCGTCGCCTATGTGAGCATGTGGGGGTCAACGGAGCGGCTCGTGCGGGCTGCGGTGGAGGTCTTGCTCGGCCGCGGGGTCCAGGTCGCGGTGCACGAGCTAGCGCACGTGGATGTGGGTGACCTCGCCGGCGACCTCGTGGACGCCCGGGCGATCGTGCTCGGCGCGCCGACCGTGCTCGGCGGCCTCCACCCTGCCGCCCTCAGCGCGGTGAACCTCGTAAAGGCCCTCAAGCCGCCTCTCAGGTACGCAGCTGTGGTGAGCTCGTACGGCTGGGGAGGCGGCGCCCTGCGCCAGGCGGGCGAGATCCTCGCTCCGACCGGGATTGAGGTCGTGGGGGCGGTGGAGGTCCACGGCGCGCCGGATGCGGAAGCCGAGGCCCAAGCGGCAGCCCTCGCCGGCGAACTGGCGGGCAAGATCCACTCCCCGCCGGCCCCTGGCCGGCCCACTGGTGCCGGAGTCTAGCGCGTCGCTGTCCGCGTAGGGGCTAGCGCCCCGGTGGTGACCGAGGCCAGGCAGTGTAGCCCACATCACGGAACAAGCGCCCTCGTCCGGGCCGCGGGGTTCCCCGCCGGTCTGCCCAACTGCCATCTTGGTGGGCCCTCGCGCAGCCAAGTATAGACCCATGTGGCTACGAACCTTCGCGATATGTGCGATCGTGGCGGGGGTCGGCGTAGTCGGCCTGGCGGGGAACCACCCACCACGGGCTGAGCTCTCGGTGGTGGATGTTGGCTTGGGCACCCCGACCGCGCTGACGCTCTCAGCAACGGACCCGGATGGGGATACCTTGACCTTTTCCATCCTCGGGGGCCCCCATCATGGTCGGCTGGAGGGGACAGCGCCCCAGTTGACCTACATCCCTGAACCGGAGTTCGTAGGGACGGACGAGTTCACGTTCGCTGTGGTCGATCCCTACGGGGCACTGGACGTAGGGATGGTCCGACTGCGGGTGACCCCGGGGATCACGACCCATTGGGTTGGGCCGGAGGCTCGATCGGCACCCAACGTTGGCCTGGCCGAGCTCGCCACACGCCTGGCCAGCGAACGGGTCCAGACATGGTACATCTTCACCCAGACTGGGGGAGCGTTCTCAGCCGGGCAGGAGATCCCGGTGCTCCTTCCACCGCAGGGGAGCGTGGCGTGGGTGAGCCTATCTCATCTCGAGGGGGAGGGGATGTTCCTCCTAACTGCCCGCTGGACCTGGGATCCACGCGGTTGGCTGCGCGTAACTGCACCTGCTGGGCCAGGATCGTACTTCCTCACCGTGGTCAAGGGCCAGGAGGCGTTTTCCTTCCTCGTATCGGTGACGGGCGCCCCGAGCGAAGGGATCCATTTCGTCGCAGCCGGTCTTGAGGAGCAACAGGGAGGTTGGTGATGAAGCAGAGAGCGAGAAGCGTCGGACTGGTGGGGTTGCTGGCCATCGCTTTCGTCGGGTGGGGGGCCCAGGTCCCCCTAGCTCCCATGCAGGTTGTGTTCGTTCCCAGTGGCACGCCGACCCCGTTCCTCCTCGGCGAGGAGGATCGCGACCTCCTCTACACCATCCTCCAGCTGCCGGCCAATGGAGTCCTCGTCGGCATCCCTCCCAACCTGACCTACATCCCTGAACCAGGGTTCATCGGGAATGACTGGGTGCACTACCTGGTTCAGACGGAGACGGGCGGATGGGACCTGGGGACCGTCCAGTTGGTCGTCCTGACGCCTGGCGAGACGATCGGGACGTTCGCCTTGATCTCCGAAGGCGAGCTGATCTGGTCGGGACCGACTTTCGCTTGGGAGGGGTACCGGTTCTTGACCGAAGTTCAGGCGCGGTTCACTTACCTTCAGCAGAGCTTCCGGGCTACTTGGACCGACATCGCCTTCACCTCGCTCGTGACCAGGACGTCGATCGCGCTGGAGGGGGCTTGGCCTTCACCGTGGCGCCTCCCCATCACGCTGGCCCTCGACTTCGATCCCTCCGTACCGGCGCTCAGCTCGTGGACCGTGGATGCCCGCACAACTGTCCCGGGGGCAACGTGGATTGCCACGTTCTACTACTCCGGCACGGAGCCCCAGACAGGTTCCTACATCGCCTTTCGGGTCCAGGGAGACATCGGCCCGATCACGTTTGACAGTCGCACGACGTTCGTCACCCTCACCCCCACGTTCGGAGAACAGCGCCTGACCCTCAACGGCCCATGGATCTGCGAGGGGTGTCCCACCAAATGGGAACTCCAGTTCGTGCAGAGCAAGGGTGGGTTCGAGTTCCTCTCCTTCTTGGTGAAGGACATCGAGATCCCGTGCCCCGGCTGCGGCAGCATCCGCACCTTCTTCGACCTCAAGGCCACGTTCACCGTGGAGGAGAAGAAGCTGGAGCCAGCGTTGCGGGTGACCTCAGACTTCGTCGCCTGCGTCAAGCCGCTCGTCGCCTTGGCCATGCCGCAGACCGGATTCGGGCTGACGGGTTTCGACCTCTACGGGATTGAGATCAAGTGCGACGTCCCTCCCGGGTACGTGCTCCGGCTCCTGACCTCGTTCAACTCCGTCAAGGACGCGCGCGTCACGGGCTATGTCCAGTTCTTCGAGCTGTGGCAGCTCGAGGGCCCTGTGGTTCCATGCTGTGGAAACCCAGGTCGATTCCAGATCTCCTTGTACTTCAAGCGCGGAGAGCAGAGCCTCTTTGGGTTTTCAATGGGAAACCTCATCCTCTACTTCCCCCTGTCACGCGGGGTCCTCCTCAACGTGGGCCTCAAGGTCGGGGAGGTCGACCCGCACGACCTCGCCAAGACGTGGATCCTCACGACGGGGTGGAAGGCGATCTTCTAGGGGCCTGCGCACTTGGAAGGAAGGGCCCGAGGCTCGTGCCTCAGGCCCTTCTCCCAGTGTTCGCTCCCTGCCTCTATCGCCCGCTGGGGTTGGCCACCACTTCGAACGAGACGGCGCGGAAGCGGCCCTCGCCGAGGGAGATCCACAGTCGGTAAGTTCCCGGCTCGAGCTCGGCAGTGGACAGCTCGAACAGGAAGTTGTCCGTGGGGCCGACGCGCTTCCCCTCCAGCGTCCACTGGTCCCCTGCGAGGGGGAGCAACGCCCCTGCTCCGCCGGCCACCTCATCGGTCCGGGTGAGGACAGCGCGCGGCAAGCACGGAACCTCGTCGCGCAGGGCGGGTGCCACCACGGCGATCGTGAGGAGCTCTCCACGGCGGACGACCGGCAACGCTTGACCTGAGACATGCCCGATCACTACCGGCTCGTTCGTCGCCCGCGCCGTGCCCACAAGACAGCCCCCTTGTGCGTCGAAACCGTTGATCACGATGTACTGGTTTGGGGTCCAATGCTCGTCGAGATCGGGGAGCCAGGGGGCGACCCGTTCCATGGTTGCGAACGGGTGCGCTCCATGGAGACCATAGCCCGCCGCCCACCCGTCGCGGTGGGGATTGTCGGCATTGGCGGTGTCCACGACGTTGCCGGACGGATCGACCAGCTCCAGCACCTCCCCGCGGTCGCAGAGGTCGAGGGTGAACGGAAGAGACGCTAGACCCGACGGGAACTCGGTTGGATTCACTCCCGGATAGGCCCAGAAGAGGAACTGCTCGTTCACCGCGCCCGGAGTTCCCATCAGGGCGTTCCCCGCGCGATCGGTGCCGTGGGTGAGGGAGCCGGTGTTGGCGCGCCAGTTCCACTCCGTGTCCCGCGCGAACGGGTTCACCCGCTCCATGGTGGCGTACCGTTGTGCACCACCCACGCCGTAGCCGGCGGCCCAGCCGCCCATGCCCACGCGGTCAGCGTTGGCGGTGTCCACCACCTTCCCTGCCGGGTCGAGGAGCTCCACCACCTCGCCCCGGGGGTCGAGGGCCAGGTGGTAGATGAGATCCGCCGGGATGTCCCGTACCACGTCGTCCGATCCCCGCTCGAGGAGGTACGTCGTGTACGGGGCAACGACCCCGCGGAGCTCGACCACCTTCCACTCCCGCTCCGCAGCCGTGGTCGGCTGCGCAAGGCGCCAGCGGAGGACCCACCCCGTGAGATCCACGGGCTTCTCGGTGACGTTGGTGAGCTCGATCCATTGGTCCTCGGCGCTCGCCGCCGTCCCGCCCCACGCGATCTCCGTGATGACCACCGGGCCCGTCTCCTCGTAGATGAGGTCGGCGTTGATGTCGCGGACCACGTCGTCGGTACGGCGCTCCATGAGGTAGAAGCCGCCGGGGTCGAGGACGCCCCGCAACTCCACCACCTTCACATACCGGTCGAGCACCGTCGCCGGCTGCTTGCGCCGCCAGCGAAGCGTCCACCCCGTGAGGTCCAATGGCTCGTCGAGCGAGCTACAGAGTTCGATCCACTCGTGGTTCGGGTCCGCTTCCGTGCCGCCCCAGGCGATCTCGTTGATCACGATCCTCGGACCGAGGGCGCCCCCTCCGCCGGCGATCTCCTCCCCGCAGTCCACCACGTTGATCTGCACTCTTCCCACCGCGAACGCGCCGGTGGGGTCGGCCACGGTGTAGGTGACGTAGTCGGTCCCGAGGAAATCAAGCTCCGGCGTGTACACCATGTCTACCGCCGCCTCGTGGGGCGCGTTGTAGGTAACCGCGGTCAGGGTCCCGCTCAGGGCACCATAGGTCGGTGCCCCCACGATCGCGAACGTCAGCGGGTGGGCCGCCGGGGCTGCCGGGTTCAGGTCCGGGTCGCTGCCGCGCAGGGAGAAGATGAGGGGCGTGTTTCGGCACGTCACCAGAGAGAGGCTCTCCGCCGTGGGGGGCTCGTTATTGCGCACCCAGCTCTTGAGCACGTCCGGCCCGTTGGCGCCGCCGGATCCGGTCTCTCGACGCAGGACAAGCCCAGCGATGGTCGCATCCGTCGTCGCCCGGATCACGACCTCGCCCAGGTTCTCGGCGTACACGGTCACCGCGGCCTGTCCGCCGGTGGTCGTTGTGGTGGGCGAGGTCACAAACGCGGCTCCCGCGGTGTTGTTGAGAAGCGCGAACACGACCGGCGTCCCATCCGGAGCAGGCCCCCACCCCGCGCCGGCGTTGACCTCCACGAGCGCGGTCACGGTGTGGTTTGTGCCCACCAGGTTCACCGACTCCAGCGGAGTCACGCTGATCCGGGCATCGACGTAGGTCAGCTCCGCGTTGTTCCCGTTGCCCACTGTGCCCGTGGCGCGAATGAACGTCCCATCACCGAACAGGTCGGCTACGGCCTGGACGAAGACCGTTCCCGGCGTTGCGGAGACGATCTGGGTCGTCGCCTGCCCAGCGCTGTTCGTGACCGAGGTGTTGACCTCGCCCACGAAGGTTGCCGTGCCGCTGACGATGGAGAACGCTACGTTCACCCCTGCCGCTGGCGACCACACAAACCCGTCCGTTGTCGTCTCGACCAGCGCAACCAGCGTGTGGGGGTCACCCACCTCGTTCGTGGCGGACAACGGGCTCAGGTTGATCCGAGCTTGCAGGTACGTCTTCTGTGCCGGCACCGTGCTTCCGCCCAGACCGTTCGTCGTCCGTACGACCTGCGTCCCGCCGGGGAACGTCATCGTCACCGTCGCGGTTGCCAGGAACACCCCTGGCGCAGCGCTGTTGATCGTGAGGCTCCAGGTGGCGCTCATCCCGTCGGGCGCGACTGTGGGCCCGCTCAGGCTTGCACTACCCGGCGTCGGCGCCACGGCGTAGCTGAGAGCCCACGAGCTTGGCGCCCCACCTTCCGCGTACGCGGCAATCAGGAACGTGTGGGGATCCCCCACCTCGTTCGTCGCGTTCCCCGGCGTGATGGCGATGTAGCCGCTCACGTAGGTCTTGGTGGCCGGGGTGCTGTTCTCACCCGAGCCGTTCGTCTCGACGGTGAGGGATCCCACCGTGGCCTGGGCCTTCACCGTCACCTGGCCGGGCTGGGAGGCGACGATCGTGGCCT